>JABUSX010000079.1 GCA_021442545.1 Eubacterium sp.
GCAGACCCTTTCGTTCTTTCTGGGAGATATCTCCCCGGAAATCCGTGAAGAGACGGCCGTTTGGCTGAAGGAGCATGCGGTTGAGATCCGGGAGGAGGCTATGACGACTTCCGGCTACGTTCGTGATCCCGACGGGGATTTTACGGTTCAATGCTGTGCAAAAGAAGGGAATCTGACCTTGATCGATCTGAAGCTCTCCGTTCCGACCGAGTCTGCTGCCCGGACGCTGGCTGAAAACTGGAAGCAGCGCAGCGGAGAGGTCTATGAAGCCATCATGAAGATTCTGCGTTGATTTTTATTAAATGAGATGTCTCAGGATTCTTTTCTGCGAATTTCAACACGAAAGCTGCCGCGCGGATGCGGCAGCTTTTTTAAGACCGGGATGTCCGTGACAGGTATTCTCTGACCTTCTTCTCATACCCGTTTTCTGTCGGATTGTAAAAGCGGGTGCCGCGCAGGTTTTCCGGCAGATATTCCTGCTCGACATAGTGGCCCGGATAATCATGGGCATATTTATAACCGACCGCTTTGGGGGCGTCGCCTTCACCGTTTGCATGGATATTCATCAGATGGCCGGGCACTTCGGCTTCCGTACGGCGTACACTTTTAGCTGCTTCTCCCACCGCCAGATAAGAGGCATTGCTCTTGGGAGCAGTTGCAACATAGATGGCAGCCTGAGAAAGAAGAATCCGTGCTTCCGGAAGTCCGATGCGTTCGACGGCTTCACAGGCGGCAACGGCAACAACAAGCGCCTGCGGGTCGGCCATGCCGACGTCTTCTGAGGCACAGATCATGATCCTTCTGGCAATAAAACGGATGTCTTCTCCTGCTTCCAGCATTCTTGCCAGATAGTAGACGGCCGCATCCGGATCCGAACCGCGCATGCTTTTAATAAAGGCCGAGATCGTATCGTAATGCTGATCTCCGTTTTTGTCATATCGCACTGCCCTTCTCTGAATGCATTCGGATGCCGTTTCAAGGTCAATGTGAATCTTTCCGTCTTCGGAGGGAGGCGTTGTCAGAATGCCCAGCTCCAGTGCATTTAAAGCTGCCCTTGCATCTCCTCCGGCCACATCGGACAGAAATGCAGCTGCATCTTCCTCAAGGATGGCTCCGTAAGCCCCAAGTCCGCATTCTGTATCTGATACGGCTCTTTCCAGAAGCTGTCGGATCTCTTCCTTTGTCAGCGGATGGAGTTCAAACAGGATCGATCTGGAAAGAAGCGCCTTGTTTACCTCAAAGTACGGATTTTCGGTTGTCGCGCCGATCAGCTGCACGGTGCCGTCTTCCACAAACGGAAGCAGATAATCCTGCTGCCCTTTGTTGAAACGATGGATTTCGTCAATGAAGAGGATCGTCTTTTTTCCGTATCTGCCGCGCCGGTCTTTTGCCGCAGCCACGACTTCTTCCATGTCCTTCTTTCCGGCCGTTGTTGCATTGATCTGCGTAAATTCCGATTTTGTTGTATTCGCGATCACACGGGCCAGCGTCGTCTTCCCTGTTCCGGGAGGGCCGTAAAAGATGACAGAAGTCAGCTTATCCGCCTTGATCGCACGGTAAAGCAGCTTATCCTTTCCGATGATATGCTGCTGCCCTGCGACCTCATCCAGCGTCCGCGGACGCATCCGCAGGGCCAGCGGAGCTTCCTGCTCCAGATCTTTGTTTCTGGCATATTCAAAAAGATCCATGTTTCCCCTTTAAAAAGACCTGACATCCTGTTTCAAAAACAGGATACCGTATTATCTGCAAAGTCTGTACAGAGCCGTTCTGACTTTCTCTCTTCCATATCCTTTTCCGGAGCAAAACAGCAC
>JABUSX010000186.1 GCA_021442545.1 Eubacterium sp.
CCGCCGATCCGGTAGACGGTTCCTCTGGATTCAAAACCTTCGCGGACACATTTTGATGCTGACAGGATCAGTTCATCCCCCGCCAGATGCCCATAGTAATCATTGACATATTTCAATCCGTTCAGGTCCATAAATATAAGCATGGCATTCGGAACGGCCTCCGGCTTTTCTTCAATTTCCTTCAGATGCAGTTCAAATGCGCGGCGGTTTTTCAGATTCGTCAGCTGATCCTCCACGGAAACAGCCTGATAAGCCATACGTTCGGCATCCTGGACCAGGATCCGTCTGTTTATCTCCCCTTCCTTAAAGAGCATTACTCCCAGCATCAGAACCAGGAATACAAGGATTGCGACCTGGAAAATCGTACGGTATACGGTCCAGTCGGACGGATGCAGCCAGTAAGCCAGTACGGCAGAACCCCCGATAAAAGAACAGATGACAAACGCCCACTTCTGGATCTTTCCGTCCTTAGTCGGAAACGCCCTGTAATCCAGATGCAGCGCTGCAGCCCCGTAAATCATAAGCAGCAGAATCAAACCCTGTGAAATAAAAAGCATATTGTGCAGACTGACAGTATTCGATAAGAACAGAACGGTCTGCAGAATAATATTTCCGAGCAGAACAAACAGAATCGGCTGCAGGAAAATCAGTTTTCTTTTTTTACAGCTGAAATGAATAAAGAACAACATGGGAATCGGCATGGCCATCAGGAGATAATGACTCAGAATCGTATTAAACTCCAGATCGATCGGGAACAGAGAGATCAGATGCAGATCCGTGACATTCCAGAAAAAGACCAGAAACAGTATCACTGCAAGCCAGGGGATACGACGGTCGGAATGTTTCTTTTTCCGGATAATAATGGAAAAAGCCAGAAGGAAAATGGCAATTACTGCCCAAAGAGGAATACATGACAGCGTAAAGAGGTCTTTCATACAGCAAAAGACCAGCAGATCATTGATACACGTACAATAGAATTCGGGGAGGATACATTTCCCTTCGTTCAGATTGACGAAACGAACTTCAACGGTATACAGATATCCTTTTGTGGGAAGCGCAGCTGCACAATAACCTGTCGTAGACATCTGAAACGCACGGTTTCCTGCTCCGAGACTGAATACCGTTTCCCCGTCAGCGATCACTTCCACGCACTGACGATTATTTTCAAAAACAAGAATATTTCCGCCTGCCCTCTCCGGAAAAACATTCTTTACGATCGTTACCTCGGTGCTGCCGCCGGTATCAACCGTCTCTCCGGGCGTAACCGGCTCAAATCCGAAAGGCGTGACGGCCGACCACCCTTCCGAAAAATCCCGAAGGGAGAACTCACTTTCCAGAAGATCCCTGCTGCCATCTGTCATACCGGCCGAAAATCCGAGCGCGATCGCAGCACAGATGCAGGTCACTATGATCAAGGCTATTCCATACCAACGTAACTTCACGTTTTTTCTCCGAAGAAAAACAAAATGTAAAAGTATCCCGGCCTCCACAGAGATGTTCGGTGAAACATAACATGGTCTGTTTATTCGGAAAGCAGAGACACAGATAATGCATAATCACAAAATGAATTATTAAATTCAGTATAACAGACCGTATGACAGTTTTCAATTCAAAATGCCGCTTTTTGTTTCATATTGGATTACATAATCAAGACAGGTACAACCGAAATCCGTATGCAGCATTACGTTGGCACAATTAAAATCTACAGTCTTACACAGGTACAATTGAAATCCGTATACAGCCCTGAAAAAAAACGGATCCGTAAAGAATATACAATCTTCACGGATCAATCTCGTAAGTGGAC
>JABUSX010000174.1 GCA_021442545.1 Eubacterium sp.
TCCGCGATGGAAGTTCTCCATGCGTAAGTAATAGATCCCACAGGAGTATTGGACTCGATCTGTTCATCTCTTACTACTGTCGTAACACCTGCGACCGGCGGAATCAGGATTGCCAGACCGATCAGGATCATCAGGACCAAAAGCAGATTTGCAATAAACTTCAAAAACTTAGCCATAATTCTTCTTCCTTTTTCAAGTTCTGTAATTCAGGCGGATACAGCGCCTTCAAACAGGCTGATACAGCATCTTATTATACCGCTGTGGTAATACTTATGCAATACTTTTGTCACAAATCATCGAAAAGCCTTGTTTCCGGCCTGTTTCTACTATATTATGAAGCAGTAGCATACAAAAATGGAATCCGCAGGAACTGTTATGAACCCTTCTACGCTTCAAAAGATCAAGACAATTGAAGATCTCTCGCTGAATGCCTGGCCATCCCACCAGATCCAGATCTATGACAGCTGGCTTCTGCGATTTTCTTATTTTTATACCCACAGAACAAACTGTGTAGAGCAGATCGGCATTTCCCAGCTTCCCATTGAGGACAAGATCTCCTTCTGTGAGGAGACCTATCGACGCTGGGGCACGCCATGCATCTTCAAGATCTCGCCCCTTCTGGACCCGGGATTTGACCTTCTTCTGGAGGAAAGGGGTTATATACAGGAGCATCGCGTCAAAAACATGCTGCTTGATCTGGAGTCTGCAGATCTTCCTGAGGTCTCTTTGAAGGTCCACATGGATACCTTCATCCACTACGGGATGGCAGCCGGTATCCAGGCGATCAATGACAGCGGACTGGAAATCACGGAAGCCAACGCAGAACGCATCGGTGTCAATATCGGTTCTGGCATCGGCGGCCTCCCGATGATCGAAAGAACGCATTCAGAGTTGGAAAAACGCGGCCCCCGCCGTGTCAGCCCCTTCTTTGTGCCTTCGTCAATCATTAACATGACTTCAGGCTTTCTGGCGATCCGCTACGGTCTGAAAGGTCCCAACCTGTCGATCGTGACGGCCTGCTCGACCGGCCTGCACTCGATCGGCTACGCAGCCCGTACGGTTGCGTACGGCGACGCCGACGTGATGATCGCCGGCGGCTGCGAATCGACCGTTTCCCCGCTCGGCATCGGCGGTTTCTCGGCAGCGCGCGCGCTGTCGTCCCGCAATGACGATCCGGCAACGGCTTCGAGACCGTGGGACGTCGACCGTGACGGTTTCGTACTCGGTGAAGGCGCGGGTGTTCTCGTGCTCGAAGAGTACGAACACGCCAAGAAACGCGGTGCGAAGATTTATGCGGAACTCGTAGGTTTCGGCATGAGTGCCGACGCCCACCACATGACGGCACCGCTCGAAGACGGTTCCGGTGCGAGCCGCTGCATGAAAAACGCGATCAACGATGCCGGTATCAATCCGGATCAGGTGCATTACATCAACGCGCACGGTACGTCCACGCCGCTCGGCGATATCGCCGAAACGGTGGCCGTCAAACGTACGCTCGGTGACCATGCCAAGAAAGTCGTGATCAGTTCGTCGAAATCGATGATCGGCCACCTGCTCGGGGGCGCCGGCGGTATCGAGTCCGTTATTACGTGTCTCGCTGTCTCCAAACAGATTGCCCCGCCGACGATCAACATCTTCAAGCAGGATCCGCAGTGCGATCTCGACTACTGCCCGAATACGGCCCGCGAAATGCGCATCGACTATGCGCTGAAGAATTCGTTCGGCTTCGGCGGTACGAACGGTTCGCTGGTTTTCGGCAAAATCTGATAGTCGCGGAAACAGCCGCACCTTCCCGGTGTGCCC
>JABUSX010000103.1 GCA_021442545.1 Eubacterium sp.
TCTCCTGTATGGGGAACAATATGCGTGAACTGGATGTGACTGCCTGTAAAGACCTGGTAAGTCTGTGGTGCGGTGAGAACAAGATTGAAAACCTGGACGTAAGCAAGTGCACCAGGTTATCTACCTTGGACGCTCAGTTCAACAGCTTCACCACACTGGATATCAGCTGCTGCCCGAACCTGATCAATCTCAGAGAAAACGGAGTACAGTACGGCCCCAGCGAGTTCATGGATAATTATATGTTCTCCGACGGGCAGAACGATCTGGTTTATGACCGGTCCGTGAACCTGATCACGGGAAAACTCACAGATCTTTCGCTCTCTGAATCGTCCTTCACCTACACAGGATCCGCCATTAAACCGGCGGTTGTTGTGAAGAGTTTTGAAAAGATTCTGAATCCGGCAACGGATTATACGGTTTCCTACAGCAATAACATCAATGCCGGAACGGCATCGGTCACCGTTACCGGAAAGGGAATTTACAAAGGAACGCTGAAAAAGAACTTTACGATCACGAAGGCGAAACCGGTTCTCGCATTCTCTGACTCCAAGGTCAGCAAGACCTATGGCAATGCGCCGTTTACATTTGCCCTGAAGACGAAGAAAACGGATGGTGTCATTTCCTGGTCCAGCAGCAATACGGCTGTCGCTGTGGTGGATAATTACGGGAAAGTCACGATCAGGGGCGCCGGCACCGCAAAGATCACAGCGAAAGCGGCCGCCGGAAAGAATTACGAAGCGGGAAGTGCTTACTATACGCTGTCCGTCGCCAAAGCGGCCAACGTCATCACGGCTAAGGACATCACCGGAACAACAGCCTCGACGGCACAGAAGGTTTCGATCGGAGCCACGGCAAAAGGTGCCGCCGCACTGTCCTATAAGTCGGGCAGCAGTCTGGTCAAGGTTTCCTCCAAAGGCGTTGTAACGATTCCGAAGAACTTCGTCGGATCTGCGGTGATCACGATCACGGCTAAGGCAACAGCGAATTATAAGGCTGCGACGAAGACGATCACCGTTACGGTCAATCCGAAGGCAACGTCTCTGACGAAAGTGACGAATCCTGCCAAAAAGACACTGACGGCCCAGTGGAACCGTATCAGCAATGCAGGCGGATACCAGATCCAGTATGCAGCCAACAGCAGCTTCACGTCCGCAAAGGCCGTTACCGCAAAAGGCGGCACGACCGTAAAGAAGAGCTTCACCGGTTCGTTCGTAAAGGGAAAGACGTATTACGTCCGCATCCGCACCTATAAGACGGTCGGCGGGAAGAATTACTATTCCGCATGGAGCAAGGCGCTGAAAATCAGGATCACAAAGTAAGCCCGAAAAACAGATCGCCGGGTTTAAACAGATTTCGGCCGGATGGGTTCACGCCTGTCCGGCCGAAATGCATGTTTGACAGGAATCCGTAACCTATCTGTGCTATACTGCTTTTTATCAGAAGAACCGGCTGCCGGGGAAACCGGTTTTTTATATCTGGAGTGAATATGCGGAATGAAAACGGACCGGTCGAATGAAGCACTGAATAAAGACAAACGAATCTATATCATGGCCGGAGAAAAACCGACGAAGGCCGTTCTGAAAATGGGCATTCCCGTCACCATGGGCATGCTGGTTATGGTGTTCTACAATCTTGTGGATACCTATTTTATCGGAATGCTGCATGATGATTACCAGCTCGCGGCATCCAATCTTGCCTATCCCGTCATGATGATCTCCGTAGCGCTTGCGGCGATCGTGGCCAGCGGCGGCGCTTCCTATATCGCCCGCTGTCTCGGAAAAAAGGATTACACGGCCGCG
>JABUSX010000133.1 GCA_021442545.1 Eubacterium sp.
CGGATCGACGAGCTGCAGATCCTCGGGCGCCACAATCATGAAAACGTTATGACGGCCGCTGCGCTTGCTTATTACGGAGCCGGAATTCCGCTGGATGCGATACGGAAATCTGTTCTGGAATTTAAAGGCGTGGCGCATCGGATCGAGTTTACGGAAGAGATCGAAGGCGTTCGTTATTACAATGACTCCAAGGGTACGAATCCGGATGCGGCGATCCAGGCCATCCGCGCGATGGACAGACCGACTCTGCTGATCGGAGGCGGTTATGACAAAGGTTCTTCCTACGAAGAATGGATCCGCTGTTTCGACAACAAGGTAAAATACTTTGCACTGATCGGACAGACGCGTGAAGCCATTGCAGAAGCCGCACTTCGCTGCGGGTTCCCGAAAGAGCAGATCGGATTCCATGAAAATCTGGAGGAAGCCGTGCATGCCTGTGCAGAGCGGGCAGAAGCAGGTGATGCCGTTCTTTTATCTCCGGCCTGTGCAAGCTGGGGACAGTTTGACAACTTTGAACAGCGCGGGGATCTCTTTAAGCAGTATGTGCGGGATCTGAAATAAGAAAAACTTACAGAGAGAAGAAAGAAACCAGACAGAAAAATGAGAAAACGCAAAAAAGACACCAGGCTCGCCCCGTGGGTGATTGTCGTTATCATAGCGGCGGCAATTGCAGTCTTTTTTGCGGTTTTTTATGTTCCGGATGAAAATGCCGAGGTTGTAGGCAGTACGCGTTACAAGGACAGTGAGATCCGGAAAACGGCAATGCCCGGTTTTCCGGAGCATAATTCCGTTTATCTGATGCTTTTTCGAAACAAGATCGTAACAGAAGATCTGCCCTTCGTTGAATCGCTGGAGATCGAATATCTGGAACACAACAGGATCCGCATTCAGGTAAACGAAAACTATCCGGTGGGTTATGTCCTGCAGGACGGGAAACGGCTGTATTTTGATGCGAACGGAGTCGTGACAGAAGCCCTGGATGATGATGAAGAAACGATGAAGGAGTCGTCCGGAGATGCAGCAGGAGCAAAAGAAGGAGACTCCGGAAGATCCCGGGAGAATACGTCGGAAGAAAAAAATTCCGAAACCGGAAAATCCCGGGGGGATTCATCAGAAGCGAACAATTCCGGAACCGGAAAATCGTCGGAAAACGTCCCGGGGAAAAGTGATTCGGGGTCCGGGAACTCCGCGGAAAATACATCCGAAATGAATAAAGGAGCGGACTCTGCATCGGATACGGACTTTCATCCGGCGGTTACAAATGTCTGCCGTGTGGACGGGCTTACCACAGAGAAGCTGCAGCTTTCCCAGACGATCCCCGTTGAAGATCCTTCTGTATTCCGGACCCTGCAGAGCCTGAACAAACTGATCACAAAGCTGGATATTCTTCCGGACCGGATCGAAATCGGTAAAGATCAGTCCGTGACTCTCTGGTATTTCGGAGACAAAGTGGCTGTCGCTCTCGGAAGGGACGATCTTCTCGGGGAGAAGACGGCACGTGCGGCAGCGATTCTTCCGCAGCTTTACGGCATGGAAGGCATTCTGCATCTTGAGCATTTTTCCGATGATACCATCAACATTGTCTTCGAACAGACCGGAAAGAACAAGATAACAGACGAGAAGGAAGATGATCCGGAAGAGACGGGAGAATCTTCCGAAACTGCTGCCGGTTATGAGGACGATACATGGTACGAAGATCCGAATGCGTATGATGCAGCGGATCCTTATAGCGGATATGAAGATGACACATGGTATGAAGACCCGAATGCGTATGATGCAGCGGATCCTTAT
>JABUSX010000236.1 GCA_021442545.1 Eubacterium sp.
GCCTGAAAGAACACGTCGCCGACGGAGAGAGCTTCGTCAACGACGAGGATCTCCGGATCGATGTTGATCGCCAGTGCAAAGGCCAGGCGAACGAACATGCCGCTGGAATATTTCTTCACGGGCTGGGTCACAAAGTCACCGATATCCGCAAATGAAAGGATCTCATCCATACGCGCATCGACTTCTTCACGCGTATATCCCATCATCGTTCCGTTCAGATAGATGTTTTCGATGCCGGTATATTCCATGTTGAAGCCGGCGCCAAGTTCAAGCAATGCCGAGATCCGGCCGCGGGCCTCCATTTTTCCCTCTGTCGGATTCAGAACGCCGGTGATGATCTTCAGGATCGTGGATTTTCCCGCACCGTTGACGCCGATGATCCCGACGGTTTCCCCTTTTCTGATGTCAAAGCTGACATGACGCAGGGCATAATGCTCCCGGAATTTCTTTCCGCGTGCAAGGCCGAGCGCATCGAGAAGCCTGTCCCTCTTCCGGTCGTAGAGTTTGTATATCTTGGTCACATCTTCGACCCGGATCATATATTCTTCTGATCTGGTTTCGTTCTTTTCACTCATTTTTTACAGCACATCCGCAAAATGAACCTGCAGGCGGCGGAAAATAAAGGTTCCGAGCCAGAGGATAAAGGCTACCATGCCCCAGAACACAAGCGTTTCGACCGGTTTCTGCCAGAACCATACCTGTTCGACCAGAGCATCCCGGTATCCCTGCACGATGTAGAACATCGGATTTGCCCTCAGAAGAAGCATGATCGGCTTCGGAAAATTCATGGCCGCATAATTCCACATGATCGGCGTGATCCAGATTCCGACCTGAAGCAGGATCTGCACGATCTGGGTTACATCCCGGAAGAAAACGGCAATGGCACTCGTCAGATAGGTGATACCGAGACAGAGCAGGATCATGCCGAAGGAATAATAGGCGATCTGAATCGTATGCAGCGTCGGAGGCAGCCCGTACAAGGTATACAGAAGAAGCATGAAGCCGACGAAGAACAGGTGGACGTACATGCTGGAAATAATACGCACCACCGGCAGAATGCGGATGCGGAACACAACCTTTTTCACAAGATAGGAGTAGTCCAGAAGCACACGGGTCCCGTTGTTCAGGGCGTCCGAAAAATAAAACCATGGTACCAGTCCGGCGATCAGCCAGAGCACATAGGGCACCTGAATGCCCTCCCTCACGGCCTGCGTCCCGGAATGAAGAGCCTTTTCAAAAACGAACCAGTATACAAGAACCGTCACGACCGGCTGAACAAAAGCCCAGATCACACCGAGATAAGACCCGGCGAACTTCTGTTTGAAGTCGTCACGGGCCAGGTTCCACAATATTCTGTTCGTATGCGCCCTCTCTGCCGCCACGCTTTTGTCCTTCCAAATACATTTTCCGGATTCGGAAATATGTCATGCCTCTGTGCTTCGGATCCTGAAACCGATGTCAATACGGTTCCCCGCCCTCCGACGGATGCCGCTGACAAGTTTTTTCTCAGGAATACCGCGCCGCTTTTACTTCCTCATATCCGGGATTGATCTTATCCTTGTCCGAAAGGATCAGATCCGCTTCCGTCATGCCCTCGGGCATCGGCCAGGTGATCCCAAGCGCCGGATCATTCCACATCAGTCCGCCTTCGTCGTTCGGATGATAAAAATCCGTAACCTTGTAGCAGAACTCCGCATAATCCGACAGTACCAGGAAGCCATGTGCAAAATCCTTCGGGATGAAAAACTGCTTTTTGTTTTCCTCGCTCAGCTCGATGCCGTACCATTT
>JABUSX010000311.1 GCA_021442545.1 Eubacterium sp.
CTGCTCATCGGAGGTCTTCTCTGCGGTCTGTTTCTGTGTACGGCGAGTTTCCTGCAGCAGACAGGAATAGGCGGAACAACCGTCGGGAAAGCAGGCTTCATTACGGCCCTGTACATCGTTATCGTTCCGATCCTCGGCCTCTTTCTGAAACGCTACTGCTCTCCTCTTGTGATCCCGGCCGTCGTTCTGGCCATCGTCGGCTTCTATCTTCTGTGCATCAAAGAAGGCTTTTCCGTCAACCGGGCAGACCTGATCGTACTGATCTCATCCTTTGTCTACTCCCTGCAGATCCTCACCGTGGACCACTTTTCCCGCATTGTGAATCCGATCCGCTTATCCTGTCTGCAGCTCCTTTTCTGCGGACTGTTTTCACTGGTCTGTGCCTTTCTCTTTGAATCACCGGATCTGTCCGCGATCTGGGCCTGCCGGGGACCGATCGCCTATGCCGGAATCCTTTCCAGTGCAGTCGCCTATACGCTTCAGATCCTGGGTCAGCGCGGTCTGCATCCGGCTGCCGCTTCCCTTCTCATGAGTCTGGAATCCGTCATCGCCGCTCTTTCCGGATGGCTGATTCTGGGGGATGCCTTATCTTCCAGAGAACTGCTCGGCTGCGTTCTGGTATTCGCCGCCGTCATACTCGCACAGCTCCCCGTTCCGCACAGAAAAAAACCGGATCCGGCATCCTGAGCACGCCCGTACAGATACGTTTTCCGCACAGCGGCCTCACCGCAGGCGCACAGAAACGGCGTGAATTTTCATTCACGCCGTTTCTCTATGCCTGCAGTCCGGAATAAAAGCCTTCCCTTCCGGATCTTCATTCTGAAATGCAGATTCTGCTTATTTTTCGTTTTCCGCTTCCTCCTGTTCCTTCATACGGGTCAGGACCATTTCATATCCGTCATTGCCGTAAGCCAGGGAACGGTTTACCCGGCTGATCGTTGCCGTGGAAGCGCCGGTCTTTCTGGATATATCCAGATAAGTCTTCTTGTCCCGGAGCATCCGGGCTACTTCAAAACGCTGTGAGAAAGACAGCAGTTCATTGATCGTACATGCATCTTCAAAAAAAATGTAACATTCCTCAACTGTCCGAAGTGTCAGAATGGCTTTAAAAAGCTCATCAACTGCTTCTGTATGCAGGTTTTTTCCCATGTTCTGCTCCTTTTACCTGTACGTGTTTCTTCTGATGTCACAAGGCGTCTGTCCGCCCCTTACTGTAACACAGTAAAGTTTTACAGTCAAGAAGAGGCCGGGTAATTCCGAAAGCAATCACCGGCATCCGCAATATCATGAAGAATCTGCTCTTTCAGTTCTTCCCCGGAAGCAAACCGCCTCTGCGGCCTGCGGAAGCTCAGCAGTTCAACCGAAGCATCCGGCCCGTAAAGATCCTGCGGACAGCCGAAGAGACAGGTTTCCAGATACAGGATCTCTCCCTCTTCACTTTCCTGTTTTGCAATATCGGTAACACTCTGATACCACTTTCCGCCTGTCTTCGTACGCGACAGATACACACCGGAAGGCGGCAGCATTTTTTCCGGATCCGGAATCTGGAAGATCGAAGAAAGACCCGGACCGCGGCTCAGATGCCTTCCCTGTACGATTTTTCCGGCAGCAAAATACGGATAACCGAGAAGATCGTTTACCTTTTCCATCTTTCCTTCTCTCAGCATTTCGCGGATATAGGAACTGCTGATCTCTCTGCCGTTTTCGGCATCCCTTTCTTTTTCGATGACCTCCACGGAAAAGCCGTCCCGGGAGGCGCACCCCTGAAGATATGC
>JABUSX010000401.1 GCA_021442545.1 Eubacterium sp.
CGGCGGAAGAGATCAATCAGGATTTCGTGGATGAACACGGCATTAAAGTCGTGCGGCGTCTTTCGGGCGGCGGAGCCGTGTACCACGATGAAGGGAATCTGAATTTCACCTTCATCGTCAGCAGGGAACTGAACCCGGAATACGACTTTCATCTCTTCGTGATCCCCGTGATCAACGCATTAAAGGAGCTCGGCATCGAAGCTTCCTTTACGGGCCGCAACGATATTACGATCGACGGGAAAAAGATCTCCGGAAACTCCCAGTATGCAAAACGGGACCGCATCATGCACCACGG
Organism: Eubacterium sp.; assembly: GCA_021442545.1. Lineage (GTDB taxonomy): Bacteria > Bacillota > Clostridia > Lachnospirales > Lachnospiraceae > Bilifractor. The sequence goes on from JABUSX010000401.1 coordinate 296, forward strand.
CTGCATCATGCTCGATTCGGATCTGAAAAAGGTCGAGGGGGCACTTCGCGTCAAGGAAGCCAAGTTCGAATCAAAAAGCATTAAATCCGTCCGCAGCCGCGTAACCACGATCAACGCCCACGCACCGCGCCGGATCACGATGGATGAATTTAAACAGGCCCTTAAAAAGCAGGCCTTTGCCGAGCACGAAATGAAAATCCGTAAATTGACTGAGGATGATCTTTCCGCCGTTCGAAAGCTGGCATCGGAAAAATACGCAGCCTGGGAATGGAATTACGGAAGATATCCGAAGTACGGCATCTGCCGGGAACAGAAATTCGAAAACGGTCTTGTGACGATCCGGATGGAAGTGGATCACGGCCATATTCAGAACATCCGCATAGCCGGCGACTTTTTCGGAGACGGCGAGATCGCCGATCTGGAATCGCAGCTCATCGGCCTTCCCCTTGATGACTCGCTTGCCGAAGAACTGGACCGTCTGAACGTCGGGGCGTATATGCACGGCATTTCCGCAAAAGATCTGGCCGGCATGTTACGTTAGAAGAAATCCCGGAAAATACTGCTGTATTCAGCAAAAGGGCCGGCCATTCTGCTGCGTCAGAAGATATCCCGGAAAATACTGCTGTTTTCGATAAATGGTCCGGCCGGCCTGTTACGTCAGATCGATCCAGGTACGATGTTCGGGAACTTCGATCGGTTTTCCGGACAGGGGATCGTGCCGCAGAACGGAACGGATCACGGACAGCAGGTGATTGGTGTCTTCTGCCGGATCGGGACGATGGTACAGAAGCACCCGGCCGGGATCAAGTTCTTTCAGAAACTGAATGCTGCTTTTTTCAATGAGCTGATAGATCATGACAAAGACCATGTCGACCCGGCCGTTCTCTTCCCGGATCCGGCCGGCCAGTTCGGGATAAAACTGCGCATCACCGGACACCAGAACGTTTCCGCCCGTCTGTTCATTCTTTACAAGAACCGAAAGATGCGGCTCATTCCGGTAAGGTTCTCCGCTGTGATCCGTCTGGTATGCCCGAAACCGGAAATCCCCGATCCGGAAGCGGACATCTCCGCCGTTCTCTCTGTATTCCAGAAGATGCCTTTTTTCCAGGCCCGGCCCCCAGATCGCCGTATCCGGATACTGATTCAAAAAGGCCATTACCCGTTTCGCCTTGAAATGATCAATATGCAGATGCGTAAACAAAAGACCATGCAGATGATCGAAGATACCCTCCTTTTCTTCGATCTGTTCCATCTCGTTTTCCGGCATGGGTGAAAAACCGACGGAGGCACCGCCATGGATCCCGTCGATCAGTATGCCTGTCTGTTCACTTGAAAATAATATGCCCGCATTTTCTGTATGATAGATTCCTGTTTTCATATTCCCCCGATACACTGCGCTTCATTCTGTTATCCGTCACGCAGTATTACTTTTCCCTTCTCTTCCGCCGTGCTGAAGTTCTGTTTTCCGGCTCTTCC
>JABUSX010000128.1 GCA_021442545.1 Eubacterium sp.
AGCCTGGCGTGCCGAAGTGATCGTTCCGGCATTTGATAAAATCATTGCATGATTACGGGGGAAGTTTTTTGTTCAGGTGGCATTTTCCCGTGAAATTTGATATGATAGCCTTGATTGTATACAAATCGTCTGCGGCAGGGCGGAAAGGGGGTCGGTTTCTTTGGATGAAGTCAGAGAAATAAAGGAAGAGACGGAAAAAGAAACCAAAGAAAGACTGATCGGCCTCCTTGCTCAGAAGCAGTACGGAAAACTGCGTGCGGTTCTGAGCGATATGAACGAGGCGGATATTGCCTCGATCATGGATAAGATGGAAGATGAGGATTCGCTGAAGATCTTCCGTATCATGCCGAAGGATCTGGCAGCGGACGTTTTTTCCCTGATGGAGGTGGATGACCAGAAGTATATCATCATGTCTCTTTCCGATAAGGAAGCTTCAACCGTTATCGATAATCTGATGTCAGATGATGCGGCTGACCTTCTGGAAGAGATGCCTGCCAGCATTGTGAAAAAAATCCTTGCGAATGCAAGACCGGATACGCGGCGGGACATCAATCATCTGCTTCGTTACCCGGATGATTCCGCAGGCAGCATCATGACGGTCGAGTACGTCGATCTGAAGGAAAACATGACGGTTGCCGATGCGATCACCAGGATACGCCGGATCGGTCTGGATTCCGAAACCATCAATGTCTGCTATGTTCTGGATAATAAACGGATCCTGAAGGGAACGGTAGCGCTCCGATATCTCCTTCTCCTGGAAAAAGATGATGTGATCGGCGAGATCATGAACGATAACATCATCAGCATCAATACGATGACTGACCAGGAAGAAGCGGCGCAGATGTTCCAGAAATATGACTTTACCGTTCTTCCTGTTGTGGATAATGAAGACCGCATGGTCGGCATCATCACGATCGATGACGTTGTTGACATCATGGAAGAGGAAGCAACGGAAGATATCGAAAAGATGGCTGCCATTATTCCGACGGACAAGCCGTATCTGAAAGTCGGTGTATTGGAAACATATAAAAAGAGAATGCCCTGGCTGCTGTTTCTGATGGTCTCCGCAACCTTTACGGGTGCGATCATCACGCATTACACATCGGCACTTTCGTCATATGTTCTCCTGACGGCCTATATTCCGATGCTGATGGATACAGGCGGAAATGCCGGATCGCAGGCCAGTGTTTCGGTTATCCGCGGACTCTCCCTCCAGGAGATCAAATTTTCCAATCTGGCCAAGGTTCTTTGGAAGGAAAGCAGGGTTGCCATTCTCTGTGGTCTTACCCTGGCAGGCGTCAACTTTGTAAAACTGATGGTGATAGATAAGGTGTCCCCTGTTATTGCGGGAATCGTCTGTCTGACGCTGGTGCTTGCGGTCATCTTTGCAAAGCTTATGGGTGTGATACTGCCGATGGCAGCGGATAAAATAAAACTGGATCCGGCCGTTATGGCTTCTCCGCTGATCACGACGATCGTAGATGCCGTTTCACTGACAATTTATTTTGCACTTGCGACACATATACTGCATATTGCGGTGTAGTGCACGGGAGATATATGTAATCAAAACTCACAGTACAAGGAAGGAGTATACAGGAATGGGCAGCACAGCAAAAAAGATAATTGGTATAGCAATCGGATCGGCTGCGGCATGGGCCGTTGCAGTAAAACCGCGTATCTGGGGGAAACCGGATATGAGTGAGATCCGCCGCTATGATTATGCACGCCGCGGATTCTTTACCCGGGATCAGTCCATACCGGAAAACAG
>JABUSX010000058.1 GCA_021442545.1 Eubacterium sp.
CCCTTTAAGACATATGGCGGAGACAATGGAGTTTCCGGTTTTCTTGTCATGACAAAGGATGAAAACGGAAATCAGATTGGTGTTTTCAGGGAAGCGGAACTGTATGAAAAACGGGAAATCAAGAAGGGAAATACAGAAAATACGGAAGAAGTTTATTATGTAGATCCTCAGGTATTCCGAAAAGGAGAGGTTATCGTTAAGCCGAATTCCACACAAACCTTTACGATCGGAGAATCCGCTTCTCTTGAAGGTGTATACTGTACAAACCGAGGGTATGCTGTTTTCAGGAAGATAGAGATCATGGATCAGAATAAAGATTATTGTATCGTTGAAAACGGAACCGAATACGGAATCGCACAATATGACTATATTGTACGGGACGGGAGAGATGTCCGTGAAGAACAGATTGTAAGCGGGACAGGATGAAATTTTTCACAGAGGAAGAGCGGAAGCATGGTGGATTGTTCAGAATGATACAGGAGAAATGAAATGTCAGATGAGCTGCATACAGAGGTACCGGGAGAAACCGGGAAAACCGGTGACTGTGCATCCAGACTCCTTCTTGTCCGGAAAAGGATCGGGGAGGCCTGCCTCCGGGTGGGACGTGACCCCGGCGAAGTCTCTTTGATTGCTGTAAGCAAAACAAAACCTGTTTCTATGATCGAAGAACTCTATGCGGCAGGACAGAGGCTTTTCGGGGAAAACAGGCCGCAGGAACTGCGTGATAAGGCGGCTGTTCTTCCTGGAGATATTCTGTGGCATATGATTGGTCACCTTCAGAAAAACAAGATCAAATATGTGGTCGGAACATCTGCTCTGATCCATTCCGTAGATTCCTATGAGCTTGCTTCTGCCATTCATGAAGAAGCTGCAAAACGAAATACAGGACCTGTCTCTGTGCTTCTCGAAGTCAATGTTGCCGAAGAAGCATCGAAATTCGGCCTGCATTCGGAGGAAACGATCCGTCTGGCAAAAAAAATATCCGGTCTTTCGAATATACGTATACAGGGTCTGATGACGGTAGCTCCGTTTGTGGAGGATCCGGAACAGAACAGGCCTGTTTTTCGTGAATTGAGAGAACTAAGTGTTGACATTGCATCTGAAAACATCGATAATGTTCACATGAGTGTCCTGAGCATGGGCATGACAAATGATTTTGAGGTAGCTGTTGAAGAAGGTGCGAGCTGTGTAAGAGTCGGAACGGCCATTTTCGGCAGCCGCAATATGCAGGTAAACTAAATAAGTCAGGAGAGAGAGAACATGGGCTTCTTAAACAAGATAAAGGATGCCGTCCGTCTGAAAGACAATGATGATAAGGATGATGAATATTACGACGACGAAGAGTTCGACGATCTGGATGATAAGCCGGAACAGCCTAAGAAACGTTTTTTCAGTAAGATGAATTCCACGAAGAAGTCCGTGCCGGAAGATGAACCTGATGATCTGGATCCGCTTCCCGAAGAGGAAGAAAGGCCTTCCAGATCCGCATGGCAGTCTTCTATAAGACCCTCGGCAGCTGCTCCGAAGCCGGCGCCTGTGCGTAAGTCAAGAGGGGGCGGCGGAAGCATGGAAGTCTGTGTGATAAAGCCTACAAAGGTGGAAGATTTCCGCGAGATAGCGGACACGCTGCTTTCCTCCTGTACCGTTGTTTTGAATCTGGAAGGAATCGATGTGGAACTTGCACAGCGGATTATTGATTTCTCGTCCGGTTCCTGCTATGCGATCGGCGGCGGATTCCAGAAGGTGTCCAGTTATATTT
>JABUSX010000088.1 GCA_021442545.1 Eubacterium sp.
CCCTGAAGGAATCATCCCTTGCCTCCTACATGATTCCGGACGACTATGTTTTCCTGGAGAAAATGCCTCTTACGCCCAACGGGAAGGTGGATCGAAAGGCCCTGCCCCTGCCTGAAATCCGTGAAGAGGAGTATGAAGAACCGGAGGGAGAGATGGAGCAGGCAGTTGCATCTGCTGCCGGAGAGCTGCTGGGTATCGAACGGATCGGATCCTCAGCAAACCTGCTTTCTCTTGGCATGTCGTCCCTGCTTTTTATGAAGCTTGTTCTCAGGCTGAATGAGGAAAAGAAGATTCGGATCCGGACGGCAGACGCCATGAAAGCACCTACTGTGCGGGAAATCGCCGCGCTGGCCGCCCGAAGCATGGAAGAGGAAGAAATCCGGGTGGATTATACCCTGCGGGAGGCGTATCCGATCACGGAAAACCAGAGGGGACTCTTTGTTGACTGGGAGAAAAATCCCGGGACCACGCAGTACAACATTCCGTCCGTCTTTCGATTCGGACCGGAGACAGACGGCGAACGCCTCACAGCTGCCGTGAAGGCAGCCATAGATGCACACAGCTATCTGAAGACTACGTTTGCCCTGTCCGAAGATGATGTAATGCAGATCCGGAGAGACAACGAGGAAGCGGTTGTGACGCACACCCTGCTCGAAGCCGAACCGTCTGAGGAGGAATTAGCGGGCAGAGTATATCCGTTCCATCTGACAGGAGGAGAACTCTGCCGTGCGGAGGTGATAGAGAGTCCTGAATCGGTGTATCTGTTTCTGGATATTCATCATACCGTCATCGACGGGATCTCCGTGAGTATCCTGATGAACGATATTGAACGGGCATACCGGGGGGAAACGCTTGCCGCCGAGACCCATACCGCCTACGAGAACGCGCTTTATGAGAAGGCACTGTCCGGAACAGAACGCTACCGGAAGGCGGAGAAATTCTTCGATGCACTTCTTTCGGGAGCAGAAACCACCCGGTATCCGGTGTCTGCCCGTGTCGATGAAGGCAGGGAGAAGACATCTTACGTATCGTATCGTATCGATAACAGGAGCATTGCGGCTTTCTGCAGAAAGAACAGCATCACGCCCAATGCATACTTCTGTACCTCCTTTATGTATGTGCTTTCCTGTGCTGCAAGAGAGGAAACCGTTCTGATCGCGTTTATCGACAACGGCCGGAACAGGGCGGGCATAATGGGATCCGTGGGTATGTTCGTACGAACCATACCGATGGTTCTGGGGTTTGAAGGGGAGAATGGTTTTGCCGCAATGGCCAGGGAGTGCCAGGAGCGGCAGAGTGAGGCTGTCAGCCACAGCATCTATCCGTTTACGCAGCTGGTATCCCGGTATGGAATCACTCCGGAAATTCTCTACGCCTATCAGGGACTGGAGGGGCCGGATCGAAATGGTCTTTTTGCGGAAGCCCAAAGCATTCCGCTGACACTGGATACCGCAAAGGTACCGCTGACGCTGGAGGTCGTGCCGGAAGAGGACGGATTCCGTCTGATGGTGGAATACGATACGGCACTTTACAGCAGACGCGATATGGAGACCCTCATTAAGATGATCGGTCTTTTTGCCGAACAGGCGGCAGTGGAGCCGGATGTGCGGAGGATTGCCCTGACCGATGAAGCGGAGCAGCAGGCACTGCTGAAACTCGGTACCGGGCGGCAGAAACCGTATGATCCGGAAGAAACCTTCATTGACCTGTTCCTGAAACAGGCGGCCCGCACGCCCGAACGAACCGCCGTTTGTGACGG
>JABUSX010000021.1 GCA_021442545.1 Eubacterium sp.
CGAGTATATCTTTAAATATGATCATCCTCGCATCCGGATCCATTGCCTGGTCGGAATGATATGCGATGGATACGGCATGACCGTCCAGGAGTTCCTGTTTGATCATTTCCGTGGCGATCTCATTGTATACATAATTACCGTTCTCATCGCGCCCTGCAGGGGCCGGAAGCATGGAACTGTCTTTGAGTTCTATAGCGTTAACAAAACGCAGGGATTCATCCACGGACCAGTCTGCAGCTGTTGAAAAGCTGCCGTCGTTGGCTTTATACGGCACCATTTCTTCCGTTGCAGGGCCGGTTCCTGACGCAAACAGGCAGGCCGCGTAGCCCATAAATCCGCCGATATCAAAGTGTGCATGCGCAGATCCGTCATCCTCTAAAAGAGTGCGGCCTTCTCCCACCTGTGCAAGCTCATGCTCCGACATGCCTTCAACTTCACTGAGCGGGACGGAAGCAAACCATGCCAGATGACGTTCCGAAAGATCCAGATCCGTTCCGGCCAGATCTTTAAATTCCTGAACCGTCATCCCCAGATCGGAAAGAATGCTGATTTCTGTGGCTCCGATCGCGGCAAAGCCCCAGCAGGTGCCGAACGGATTCTGTTCTCTGACCTCCGGAACAACGCCGCGGTCACGCAGATCCAGCTTATCCGGCAGCTTGTCCGCGGTACTGGCCTGAAGAATATTTTTATAGATGTCCAGATCCGTATCTGTCTCACCGGTGATGGATGAGGTGAGCGAATTCTGAACATTTTTTATCAGATGCTCCTTCAGCGCATCCTTTGCCGATCCATCCGCAAAACAGACGGACGTCATACTTGCCGTCGTGATGATCGAAGCGATCGTCGTAAGTGCAATAGCTTTTTTCATTTTCATTGGTCTGCCCTCTTTCCGAAATCTACTTTTTGATCTTCAGCTTCATCGGATCACTCCATACGGAATAATAGTTCTTCCCGTCGACCGTCTTATAGGTACGGATCCGGATATAATAGATCCTTCCTTTTTTGATCGATTTTTTAAACGTTCTTTCATACGTCCATTTATCTCTTACTCTGGATGTTTTTGCAGAAGAGAAGCTGCTGTTCGTCGCATACTGGATCTGGTATCCCGTCACCCTGCCTCTGCGTTTCCATTCCACCTTCATCTTTGATTCAGACGGATTCGTCAGTTTTTTCAGAACGGTGGGTTTCGGTCTGACTCTGATCCGGATCCTTTTGATTACAGATTTATAATCCTCTGAGGCCTTGCCTCTGATCGTGATGACCGCGGAGCCGACAAAGTTCTTCGGGATCGTGATGACGCCTTTGGACGAGACCCTGAGCCTGCTGTTGTTCGATGCATAGGTAAGTGTGGTGGCTTCTTTAACCGTGGCTTTGATCGAAACCTTCCGGGTCATGGAAGCTGTTGTTCTGGCGATGTTCTTTGCGGTGATTTTATTGGCCGCTTTGGCAACGCTGACCACATACGAAGCACTTCCCGCCTCATAACACTTTCCGGCGGCAGCTTTCGCCGTGATCTTCGCACGGCCCGCGCCTTTGATCGTGACCTTCCCGTCCTGATCCACCACGGCAACCGACGTATCACTGCTGGAATAAGAAATAGCTCCGTCCGTCTTCTTTGTCTTAAGCGCAGAAACGAAGGGGGCATCCCCGAAGGTTTTGCTGACTTTTTCGGCAGAAAAAGCAAGAACAGGCTTTGCTTTTACGACCGTCAGCGTAAAGGAAGCACTTCCCGCTTCATA
>JABUSX010000297.1 GCA_021442545.1 Eubacterium sp.
TATTTCAAAAAGAATGCCTGTTTATTCGCCCATATGGGAGAAGGAAACTGGAAGACTGCACGAAAAGACAGACCGGTCCGGCTGATCAACCGTCCGCTGGATATCGGAGGTCTGGAGGATCCGCCGACACCTGTATTCAGCGCAGAACCCGGCCCGGCGACAGTCATGTCGTTATCGGCAGTTTCCGGAGAACAGTACCGCCTTGTTATGATGAAAGGGGAAGTTCTCGACGAGGAAGAAATACCGGGTATTCCGATGAATTATACGTTTTTCCGGCCGGAAAGCGGTATCCGGAAGGCAATGGACAGCTGGCTTGCAAACGGAGGAACGCATCATGAAATCTTCCTTTCCGGAGACTGGATCCGCTGTCTGCAGGAAGTGTGCGGGATACTTGGAATAGAAGCGGTCGTCGTGTGAATGGCGATGCGTTTATCTTTCTACGGTCTTGGCAGAACGGAGTTCCGTTCTTTTACGCTGGTAGAGATCATCATGTGCAGAGGGGGCTGATCGGCCGGATCGATCTGTTTCGGAACGGTTCTTTCCCGGATACGCCGGTTCATCAGCCTCATGCCTTCCGAACCCATGGTTTCCTTCGCGACATGTATGGTCGTCAGCGCGGGAAGGATCATATCACATTCCGGCATATCATCGAATCCCATTATGGAAATATCTTCCGGTACGCGTATATCCAACCTGGAAAAGGCCTGGAGAGCGCCGAAAGCAATAATATCGGAATCGGCGAAGAATGCTGTCGGCAGGTTGTCGGGATCCTGCTTTTTTGCCCAGTCATAGATATCCGTATAAGCGTTTTTGGTGGAAAAACGGGTCGGGACACGAGTCAGCGCAACATTTTCTGCTGCTTTTGCAGCAGCGTCAACGCCTCTGGAACGCTCTCCGAAATTTGAAATATAATCAAAGGATGTAAAATATCCGATCTTCTGATGCCCCTGCCCTGCCAGATAGGAAATGGCCTGGTAGGCTCCGTTGAAATTATCGGTTGCAATGCAGTCGATCGGACTGCGGATCAGCAGATAATCCAGAAGAATGACGGGGCAGATCTCCTGGTTGATCCTGCAGAGAGCTTCACAAAGGGGTGAGTCTTCATCAAACTCCGTGGCCAGCATCAGAATACCCCGAACATTCTGCTGCAATTCTCTGAGCTGCTGCTCCATCATCTGGTTTTCATACAGATAACTGATCAGAACGTTATATCCCAGTTCCTGCGCACGCTTCTCAATTCCTTTCAGAACGAGGGAATGGAAGGAAATGGAAAGAACGACGGAGCCTTCACTGACGTAGATCACGTAACGGATGGATGGTTTTTCTGAAATCCGTTTTTCTGAACGACGTGAATAATGCAGTTCCTCAGCTGTCTGAAGAATCTGCTTTCTGACGTTCTCGCTGATGCCCGGTTTTCCGTTTAAAGCCAGGGAGACAGCTGCAGGAGAGACATGTACGGCTTCAGCGATATCCTTAATCGTTACACTCATCTGGTTTTAGAATCCTTTTCTGTTTTTATGAGCGGAAACTTTCTGTTTTCGGCCGATTCTGAGCTTTTTTTTGTATGTATATACAAGAATCAGATTATTGTGGTTCATATCTTCTGAATGTAAAAAGATTACCATACTTTACTGAAAAGTCCAATATAATCAAGGTAAAACTTTACTAAAATATAAGTAAATAATAAACAGAAATTTTAGTTTTATTTTATTATAGAAAAT
>JABUSX010000231.1 GCA_021442545.1 Eubacterium sp.
CCGTGATCAAAGCCGGAAATGAGAGGACAGACAGCGTGATCAAAGCCGTAATGTTTGATATTGATGACACCCTTTATGATATGATCGGGCCTTTTGGACGTGCCTATGAGGATCTGTTTCCGAATGACAGAGAGATGGATGTTCAGAAGCTCATGGCAGCTTACCGCTGCTGTGCGGATGCGATCTTCATGAAGGCGGAAACCGGTGAGATGACGATGGAGGAGATGTATATCCTTCGTGCGCGGACTGCTTTTCAGGAACTGGGTTCCGATCTTTCGGATGAAGAGGCTCTGGCCTTTCAGGATGCGTATGGCCGGTATCAGAAGGAACTCGCTTTATCGGAATGTATGAAAGAGATTCTGGCATTCTGTGCGGAACGGGTCAAGGTCGGCATTATCTCAAACGGACCGGCCGGACATCAGTGGAAAAAAGTCCATACGCTGGGGCTGCTGAAATGGATCCCGAAGGAACATATTATTATTTCCGGTGATTATGGAATTCCCAAGCCGGAGCGCCGGATCTTTGAGATCGCGGCGGCCGGAATAAAGGAAGAACCTCCGGAAATCTGTTATGCCGGGGATTCTTTCGTGAACGATGTGATCGGAGCCTCGAATGCCGGATTCCGCACGATCTGGCTGAACAGGCGGAAAAAGGTCTGCCCGGATCCTTCCGTTCCGGATGATATCGCAGGCTCGGAGGAGGAACTCAGGGGGCTGCTGAAACGTCAGATCGTAAAATGAAGATAATGGAAACATTCGAAAAGCCGGGGCAGTTCGTCCCCGGCTTTTACGAAATTTCATGAGAAAGCAGAAATTACGGAGCATATGGAAACCGAGATGCTTTCGTATTTTTCATCCTCATCTGTGTATTAATATTTATCTGCGGGAAAGAACAATTTTCAGACCGGCGTGACCCTGAGTTTGGAAAGCATCAGATTTCCGAAATCCGATACGCCGTCTACGGTACAGACTTCTCCGAACATGAAGAGACCGAGACCTGTATCCGGCATAGGTCTTGTCAGCAGGGATTTCAGACCGGCACATCCGAAGATCACGGCATCGGGATCATCGTAGAAGGCAGCCATGGCTTCATCTGCATCCGGTACATAACGGAGGATCATTTCCGGGGCAAGGTCCCTGCCGGAAAAGAGTTTTCCGTCCGGAGCAGAAAGATGGGCATTGATGCCGGAGGGATCGCAGAGGGTCAGATGTTCAAAGTCCGAAGCCGGAATTCCCAGACGTTCTTTCTGAGCCGTGAGCCAGGAAAGCGCATCCTGTCCGTCGATCTGATCTGCGAAACGGGGATCTTCAAAGGTCACGGAATACGTTCCGAGAATCTCGGAATGGATATTCTGACTGAATACTTCGATTTTATAGCGCGGGTCAGAAATCAGAAATACGGCCGCCTCGCCTCTGCCGGGAATGAGTCCTTTCCTGCCGTCAACAGGATCGATCGCGGCAGCACCGCCGGTGACCGGGCAGCCGGCTTTTTCGGATAAGGATCTGACAAAAACGTTTTCACCGCCTGCATTTCCGAGAAGGACAACGGCAGCCTGCCATCTTCCTTCGGGAACGGAGGAAAGAATATTTTCATAGCTTCCGCAAAGCATGGTGCCTTCAAGGTCACGGTCAAAGCTTTTCCGGCATGGGCAGAGCGGATCTTCCGAACCGGCCAGACCGAAACTGGCGCAGCCGAAATCTTCTTTTGCTTCATCATA
>JABUSX010000109.1 GCA_021442545.1 Eubacterium sp.
CCCGGCTCGAGTTTGAAATCAAAAAAATCGATCCGGACATCTGCCGCGGTTCCGACAGCTCTCGTTATGATATTTTTGTCCGGATGCTTCCTTCCCTGTTCCGGTGTGATCTCCCCCAGACGAACCATCTCCGCAATCAGCGAATGATCCTGCGTGATCTGCGTCAGTTCCTTTCCGGCAACATACAGACGGGAATCACCCACGTTTGCGACATAGGCATAACCTCCCACGACCGTACATGCTACCGTTGTCGTGCCCATGCCGGACATAGAAGGATCGATCTCCGCCTGAGAAAAGATCTCATGATTGGCCGCTTCAATCGCGTTGCGCAGGATCTTCACCGGATTAAAATTCCTGTCCTTGCGTACGCTCTCAACAAGCACGGAAACGCCGTAACGCGAAGCAAAATCGCCCGCGTTATGTCCGCCCATGCCGTCAGCGACCACGAGCAGGTTAGGAAGGTTTCCGACCGCACCCTCGGACGTAAAAACGAAGTCCTGATTCACCTGCCGCTTCCGGCCGATGTCGGTGGCTGAAAACACTTTCATGTAACTTTCTCCTGGCCATATTGTATATAATTATTCCGCAATTGTCCGCAGGCGCCCTGAATATCGGCGCCCATTTCCCTTCTTATAGTATCATTTATTCCGTATTTTTCAAGTTTTTTATGGAATCTGACGATAGCCGGAACCCCTGATCGTTTATATTCCCGCTCTTTGACTGTATTGACCGGAATCAGGTTCACGTGCGCAGGAAAATCCGCCAAAAACCGTGCCAGTGCCCGGGCATCTTCTTCTCCGTCATTTTCTCCCGCGATCAGTGCATATTCAAAGGTGACTCTTCTTCCCGTTTCGGCAAACCACAGATGGCAGGCATCCAGGATCTCTTCCATGGAGTACCTGTTCGCGACCGGCATAAGCCTGCGTCTTTTTTCGTCCGAAGGTGCATGAAGCGAAACGGCCAGCGTAATGGAAAGTCCCTCTTCTGCCAGTCTCCGCATCTCCGGCACGAGCCCGCATGTCGAAAGCGTAATATTCCGCTGGCTGAGATTCTGGCCCTCTTCCGCGCAGAGCAGCCGTATGAAACGAAGCGTTTCTTCGTAGTTGTCAAGAGGCTCACCGCTTCCCATCAGCACGACATGAGAGACCCTTTCACCGCCGTCCTGCCGGATCCGGTAGACCTGTGCCAGCATCTCATCGGCCGTAAGAGGTCTCACAAGTCCGCCCAGGGTAGACGCACAGAAGCGGCAGCCCATCCGGCAGCCGACCTGCGTCGAAACGCAGACGGAAATACCATGTTCATAAGACATGCGGACGCTTTCGATCACGTTTCCGTCTTCCAGCTCAAACAGATATTTCCGGGTATCATCCAGTTCGGAGCAGAGCCGTTTCACAACAACGGCTTTCGTCAGAGGATGTGTCTCTGCCAGTTTTTCACGAAGTGCACGCGGAAGATTCGTCATCTCGTCGTATGAGGTGGCCGTTTTTTCATGAAGCCATGAAAAAAGCTGGCGGGCACGATATGCGGGCTGTCCCGTTTCCGCCAGCAGTTCCTTTAACTCTTCCGGATAAAGTGCTGTGATCCTTCTTGCTTTCTCCATAAATCTCTTTCCCGTCTATATTTCACCTGTTTTCCGGAATACCGCATAAAAGAATCCGTCCCAGGGGCCGTCGCAGGGGAGAAGCTGCTGTTGATCCAGCAGTTCAAAAGGAAAG
>JABUSX010000165.1 GCA_021442545.1 Eubacterium sp.
ACCAAGGAAGAGATTCTTGCAAAATGGGCAGAAAATGCAAAGGGCCTTGATCTTTTGATCGGATGCACATCAGAAGAAGCCCGCTACTGTCTCAGCAGCTGGTTTGGATTAAATGAAAAACAGGCAGCTAATTTCTTTAAGAACAGCTATCGTGATACAAAATCAAAGGCGGACGGGAAGTATATCCGAATAACGGATGCTTTCATTGAGAACTGTCCGCTGGAAAAAGAATGGGAAAGAATCGAAAGAATGTACACGCTTGTCGGTTATTCGATAGGTGTAGATGCTTTTGCAAAGGCATGCTCTGAAAACGGAAATGTATGGGCGTATGAATTCCGTCTTCCGGCGCAGAACGAGCTTGCAAAATCATACCACAGCTCGGATGTGGAATATGTGTTTAACAGAAAAGATCGTCTTGCCTGCTTCGGATATGACGATGAGACCATACAAAAGCGCTGCGATGAAGTACAGGAAGTATGGGTGAACTTTGCAAAGACCGGAATTCCGGCCCTGAAGGGTGTCCGGTTTAAGAGCTTTGACAGTCAGGATCGTGCTTACATAGTGATTGATAAAGAAAAAGGCATTTATTCCGATGACCATCATCTGGATGAAGAAGTTGACGCTTTAGCAGACGCTCTGCCGATTTCCGGTATATGCCTGTCTGACTCATTTGGTCTCAATATGGATAAATGCGAAGATTAAATGCAGATAATTCGAATATGAAGAACCCTGAACGAAAGGAAATACTATGATTTTATATTTCACCGGAACCGGAAACAGCCGCTTTGCTGCGGAAGCACTTGCAGATCGTCTCGATGATGAGGTGATCTGTGCCAATGACTATATAAAAAGAGGTGAAAGAGGAGACTTTGTCAGTGAAAGACCGTACGTCTTCGTATTTCCGGTTTATCTGGATACGATGCCGGAAATCTTTCGGAAATGGATCCTGGAATCTTCTTTTAACGGCGCGATGGATGCCTATTTTGTTTCGACCTGTGCCTCTTCGGCGACTTCCGTACCGAATGCATCACGGGACGTCTGCAGAGAGAAGAAACGTCTGGCTTTCAAGGGTGCGGCAAAGGTCTGTATGCCGCAGAACTATGTGGCGATGTTTTCTCTTGCGAGCGAAGAAAAAATTGCTGAGTGTTATCGGAAAGCTCCGGAACAGATCGATGCGATCGCTGCTTATATAAAGAAAAGACAGACGATCGAGACCAGAATGTCGGCTCTTCCGCTCTATGCCGTAACAAACCTCGTGGAAAAGTGGTATAATGCCAGCTTCACCAAAACCGGGAAATTTAGGGCAACGGATGCATGCATCGGGTGCGGACTTTGTGAAAGGAAATGCCCTGTGAATGCGATCGAATTGCGGGAAGGAAAACCTGTGTGGATCAAACCGATATGCGTTCACTGTATGGCCTGCATCAACAGCTGCCCGTCGGCAGCCATAGAATACGGGGAGGGAACCGTCTCAAAACCCCGGTATATCTGTGTGAAGTACAAGAAAGACTCTGCAAAGTCGACAAAAAATTGACGATATTTTTTTCTCCTGTGAGGCGGGGCATACATGATAGAATAAAGTATCGGGGCGGCAGCAGGAAACAGGCCTGTGACTTTACGTTTTCTGTGATTTGAAGTTTCTGTGATACGAAGTATCTGCGGCATGGAGTTTCTGTGATTTGAAGTTTCTGTGATACGAAGTATCTGCGGAA
>JABUSX010000025.1 GCA_021442545.1 Eubacterium sp.
TTTGTAAAATGTATTGAATCTCTGGAAACAATGGGAAGCCTGTACACAGATGAAAATCTGGACATGTTCAAAGATGTGTTTACTTACAAGATAGTCAGCGAGTCTATTCCGTATCTGACGCCGAGACTTACCTATGCTGCCTATGAGGAAATGGGCATCGATCCGACGCAGTTCTACACGGAAGAGGCAGCGGCGGAATCTGCGTACGCGGCGATTACATCTCCGCAGACCTTCTCAAACGCACTGGCGTCGATCTTTGTGCAGGAAACAAAGGATGTGGGCTATATCGAAGCTCTGACTTCACTGACAGAAGAAGTGATCGGCAGTTACAAGGAAATGATAAATGAGTGTGAATGGGCATCCGCTTCTGCAAAGGAAGGGATCCTTAAGAAACTCGATAACATGAAAATGAATATGCTGGTTCCGGAAGGTGGATATGCGGATTACAGCGGTGTAAGCCTGAAAACCGCCGAAGAGGGCGGCAGCCTGCTGGAAAACTACCTCATAATGAAGAAGTATAACCGGGATGCGCAGAATCTTCAGATCGGCAAACCGGCCACATCCGATACGGCATGGGACCTGATGGGTGCCTCGGTCACAAATGCATTTTATGATCAGGAGACCAATTCCGTGAATGTCGTGCCGGGATTTGTGAATGCAATGACCTGTGACCCGTCTTCAATGGAAAATCTTTATGCCGGAGTAGGAACAGTGATCGGTCATGAGATCAGCCATGGTTTTGACGTTATGGGATCGCAGTATGACTACAACGGAAAACCGAATGCGATCTTTACGGGCGAGGATAAAGCCGCCTATCTGGAACGCATCAGCAAGATCAATGATTATTTGAGCAGCATCTGGATCACAGAAGACATTCAGTGTGACGGAGAACTTATTTCTTCAGAAGCAACAGCAGATCTGTGCGGCATGGCATCCGTATTAAGGGTGGCTAAGAATAAAGAAAACTTCAATTACGAGCAGTTCTTTGAAAGGAATGCCAACATTTATGCACAGACAATGCCGTACGAAGCAGTGGTCATGACCAACGCAAGTGACGGACATCCGCAGAACTACATGAGAATCAATGTGATGGATCAGATGTTTGAGGAGTTTTACAAGACATACTCTGTGGCAGAGGGAGATACCATGTATCTTGCGCCGGAGGAAAGAGTTTCTGTCTGGTGGTAAGATCCCGTTTTTGAAAGTCAGATTCAGGCAAGGACATCTCAGACTGTGAAAGGGCATAGATGCTGTTCACAGACTCGAAGACAGAAAAATCCCCCGAATCTCAGAAGAGATGAGGGGGATTTTTGCCGCCACGGGCAGAGATTCGAATGCCGTTTGTGAGATTTCCGTGCGGCAGCCGGCATTTCGGGCACTGTCTGCAGAACTTCCGTGCCTCATTTCATAGCTGCCTGAATTCAGGATTTAAGGAGAACAAATATGATGAATATGCTTCTGCCGATTGCACTGGTGATACTGTCGAACTGCTTTTACAATGTGATTACCAAGCAGACCCCGGGGAATGTGAACGCTTTTCTTTCTCTGGGTGTGACATATACCGTTGCGGCAGCGTTTTCGTTTATCGTATTCTTCGCCGGCAGTGCGAATACAACGCTTTCGGTTGAACTGAAGAAGCTGAACTGGACTTCTTTTGCGCTTGGCATCGTGATCGTGGGGCTTGAACTGGGCTATATTCTGGC
>JABUSX010000357.1 GCA_021442545.1 Eubacterium sp.
CATCTGTACGGAAAGAATCTTGTGACCTGCGAACAGTACACCCTGGGAAGAACACCGCTTGCCAACAGCCTTGAACAGCTGAAGATCGGATATGACATCATGGCAACCAGCGGAGTCAACAACTTCTTCTACCATGGCCTGATGTATGGTTACGGAGTTGACAGTGAAGAATACGGAGAGCTGGGCTGGGCACCCTTCCCGGATATCGGGATGAATGCGTCTGAGCGCAATACGTTATCCCCCTATTTTTCAGAAATGAATGATTATGCCGCACGTGTGAATTATCTGATGCAGCAGGGAACTCCCAGCCGTGACGTGGCCTATTATATGCCGTTCAACGGAAGCCTTTCCCTGACAGATGCAGTGAATACCATGAATGCAAACGGTATTTCCTGGGATGCGATCAACGATGACAGCATTGTCTCCGACACAACGACTGTGGAAGGTGAAAAGATCTCTGTAAACGGCGGCACCATGGTCTATGATGCGATCGTTGTGGAAAGCGAGAAAGTTCCTACTGCCACAATGGAAAAACTGAAAGAGCTTGCCGAAAACGGAGCATCCATTATCTTCTACGGTGCGGTTCCGTCCAAACAGCCCGGATACTGTGACGGCGCGTACGAAGAGGCAGATGCACAGACAAAAGCCGCCGGCGAAGCTGCAGTTGCCGCGGGCGCTGTTGTGGCAGCGGATGCAGGAAAGTTTGCAGACGCCCTTGCGGAAATGACAGATCCGGAAGTTTCCTATGAAACAAATGATGCAGTCCGCTTTATCCGCAGAACGCTGGACGACGGCTCAGAGCTTGTCTATATCCGCAATATCGGACAGGATAAGAACACCATCGCCGTGACGGCGCAGGATCAGTATGAAAACTTCTATTTCCTGGATCAGTCATCCGGCAAGATCTATCCTGCCGACAGAGCAGAAAACGGAACGATCACCTTTACCATGGATCCGAGCGTAGACATGCTTACAGGTATGGGAGGCGGCGGCGACAGCAGCATGGCCATTGCACTTCTCTGCACAACAGGCGATGCCGCTCTTGACGAGGCAGTTCTTTCCGAAGGACTTCCGGAATGCCTTGACCAGACACCGGCTTCGGAAAAAGCAGACATCACATGGGCTTCACTGGAAATCGGCGACAAGACTTATACCGAAGGCATCATCGGAAAATGGAATACACCGGAATTCCAGAACGGGGATCTGATGTATTCGGATGAAGACGGCGTTTACAGCGGCTCCTTTACAATGAAGGCTGCTCCGGCAGACGGCCAGAAGGCAGTCCTTGTACTGGATGGACTTTATACCGCAGCAACCGTAACCGTAAACGGAAATGAAATCGGAAATGTACTGTATGCACCTTATGAAATCGATATTACCGATGCGGTATCGGAAGGTGAGAATACAGTAGAGATCCTTGTGACGCCGAGAAAGTATAATGCAGTACATCCGGAGACGGAAACAGATCAGCTGGTTGATACCGGTCTTGCGGGCGGTGCTTATATAGAGATCCGCTGATGCACTGAATCGAAGACAGAAACATAAACACAAACAGAAACACAAACAGAAACACAAACAGAAACACAAACAGAAGGACACTCCTGCAGGCGGTAAAAAGCCTGTGGGGGTGTTTTTTTGTTCGGAGGAACGGAAAAGTTCCGGAAAACGTCCGGGATTTTTGGCTGCAGACGATG
>JABUSX010000271.1 GCA_021442545.1 Eubacterium sp.
TCGGAAGACACGTCATTTTTTTCATCCGTGTCTGCTTCGTGTCCCGGATCTTCGGAAGACACGTCATTTTTTTCATCCGTGTCTGCTTCGTGTCCCGGATCTGCAGAAGACACGTCATTTTTTTCAGCCGCGTCTGCTTCGTGTCCCGGATCTGCAGAAGACACGTCATTTTTTTCAGCCGTGTCTGCTTCGTGTCTCAGATCTTCGGAAGACACGTCATTTTTTTCCTTATGATGCATGTTCATACCGGTTTCCTGCAACCGCTGCAATCACATCTGTATAAACTTTCAGGACACTCTTCGCAAAAACCTCAGTGGAAAACTTTTCATAAGCCATCTTCCTTGCCTGAACCCCCATGTTCCTGAACCGGGTTTCATCTTTTGTCATATAACGGAACTTTTCATAGAAATCCTCGTCATTTTCGTAAGTCATGCCGTTCTTGCCTTCAACAACGACCTCTGCCAGACAAGGATCATCCCTGCAGAGAAGCGGAAGCCCCGAGGCCATCCCTTCCATAAAGGTCAGGCCCTGTGTTTCACTCCTTGAGGCGCTGGAAAAGATATCGCCCAGCTGGTAGTATCTGCACACCTCGTCTGCCGGAACCATCCCTGTAAAGATCACGCGCTCCGTAAGATTCAGTTTCTTTACTTTCTCTTCCAGCTGTCCTCTGTAGGGACCGTCTCCTACGAGGAGAAGTTTAACGCGAGGATCAGACTGCTTCTGGATCAGACGGATCAGTTCATCAATATTTTTTTCGTAAGCCATTCTGCCAAGGAACAACAAAACAATGTCATCCTTTTTCAGGCCGACCTTCTCCCGCATGCTGTTCCGTTCTTTTTCCGTCATCAGAACATCATACTTCCGCAGATCCAGTCCGGAGGGAATTACAGACATCGGCGTTTTGACCTTATAGCCCTGCAGCATGATCTCGATCTTTCTGCTCGGCACGATGGCATAATCGGCTTTCCTGAGAATGATTCTGGAAAAATGCTCTGCGAGCCATTTTCCGATCTTCCGGTTCGAAGTGAAATAGTGCGTAAAATCCTCGTAGACTGTATGGTAGGTATGCACCAGCGGACACGCACAGTCATCCGCAATTTTCTTAGCAATCGTAAAAGTCGAGAATTCACACTGACTGTGAACAACATCCGGTTCCCATTCAATAAGCTCCCGGATAAACCTGTTCGTCATGATCATCGACATTCTGGCCTTCGGATAAATACGATTGACACTGAAAGAACCGATATAGATGACATTTTCTTCCTGGTAAGAAGTTGCTTTGGGCGAAAGCGTCAGAATACGAACTTCTGCTCCCTGTGCCTGCAGCCCTTCTGCCAGGTTGACAACGGACGTTACGACACCGTTGATCACCGGTTTATACCAGTCCGTACAGATCAATACTTTCATAAGTATTTCCTCTCTTTTAACAGATATCCGGACAATACAAAACAAAGTCACACACTAAACACAGCTGCAGGTTAATCACCCGCAGATAAAAAAACCCTTTTTTACTTTCCGAAAATCCGGAACGTTTAGAAAGGCTCTGTAAAAAAGCTCTGTATGAGCTCTATATCCCACATATAATACCACAAACGGCTTATATCTGTCTGTATTTTTTTTCAAGCACGTGATATGCTCATTTTCAGAAGGTTCTTTATCGCCAAAAACCGGCCTTTCCTCATC
>JABUSX010000063.1 GCA_021442545.1 Eubacterium sp.
ATTGATGAACTTGCACAAGCAATTTTTAAAAAAATGTTAAATTCTAAACCAGGTAATAACATTCAACGTGACTATTGAATTGAAGAAGTCAAATATACTCATGATAAGGATGATAACAGAACAGGAAAATTACCTGATCTCTGCATAAAATAGGAAAACAAAAATGGCCATCTTAAAGGTACAGAATCTCAAAAAACAATTCGGAAAAACGGTCGTCCTCAGAGACATCGATTTCGAGCTGCAGGAAGGGCAGGCAATTTCGATCATCGGTTCATCCGGCAGCGGAAAAACGACCCTGCTCCGATGCCTGAATTTCCTTGAAATCCCCGACGGCGGCAGGATCATCGTCCGGGACAAGACCCTCTTTGACGGAGAAGACACGTCCACTCATTCGGAAAAAGAGATCCGCCAGAACCGTCTGCATTTCGGAATGGTCTTCCAGTCCTTCAATCTCTTCCCACAGTACACGGCACTCGAAAACGTCTGCCTTGCACCGCGTCTTCTCGCTAAAGAAACCGGGAAAACAAATACGGAAGAGATCCGCGAAAACGGCATTCAGCTCCTGCAGAACATCGGGCTCGGTGATCGGATGGACAACTATCCCCATCAGCTCTCCGGCGGACAGCAGCAGCGTGTTGCGATCGCCCGGGCACTGGCCCTTCATCCGGATATTCTCTGCTTCGATGAGCCCACTTCGGCACTCGATCCCGAACTCACCGGAGAAGTTCTCCGCGTTATCCGCGGACTTGCCGAGGAAAATACGACCATGATCATCGTGACGCACGAAATGGCCTTTGCCAGAGATGTGGCAGATCAGGTCATCTTCATGGACGGCGGCGTGATCGTGGAACAGGGCGATGCCAGACAGGTCATCGACAATCCGAAAGAAGAGAGAACGAAACAGTTCCTTGCAGGATACAATAACTGAAGAAACCGGGAAAGCTTTCCCGCATTGATTTTAGAAAATGAATCCCGTATAATCAGAGCGGTTAAGAGAGGAGGCCGGAACGATGACAGATGGATACACCAGCCCGCTTTCCGAGCGGTATGCGGGAAAAGATATGCAGTTCCTCTTTTCGCAGGACATGAAATTCCGGACATGGCGGAAACTGTGGATTGCACTCGCCGAGACGGAAAAAGAACTCGGACTTGAGATCACAGAGGAACAGATCAGCGAAATGAAAGCCCATGCGGAGGACATCAATTATGATGTGGCCCGCGCACGGGAACGGGAAGTGCGGCATGATGTCATGTCGCATGTCTACGCATACGGAGTACAATGCCCGAAGGCAAAAGGAATCATTCACCTCGGCGCGACATCCTGCTACGTCGGAGACAATACCGACCTGATCATCATGCGGGAAGCGCTGAAACTCGTACGCAGGAAACTGGTAAATGCGATCGCAAAACTGGCTGACTTTGCGGAAGCGCAGAAGGATCAGCCGACCCTTGCATTTACGCATTTTCAGCCCGCACAGCCGACGACGCTTGGAAAACGGGCGACTCTCTGGATCCAGGAATTCGTGATGGATCTGGAAGATCTGGAATATGTGCTCGGTTCCCTCAAGCTGCTCGGCTGCAAGGGAACGACCGGCACACAGGCCAGCTTCCTCGAACTCTTTGAAGGCGATCAGGAAAAGGTCAACCGTCTGGACGGAATGATCGCGGAAAAAATGGG
>JABUSX010000074.1 GCA_021442545.1 Eubacterium sp.
GTATTATGCTGATTGTATCAGCCTGTGCGGCAGCGGTCGGTGTGACGGCCTGCGGTGGGGATGCATGTGCGGCACAGGGATGCCCGGGTGATGTTGCCTGTGCAGGACAGGCCTGTGCGGCCCGGGGATGTGCGGGTGATGTTGCCTGTGCCGCAAGAGCCTGCGGCGGTCAGGGCTGTGTAGGAAATGTCGGCTGAGAAAGTCAGAACAGAAAAAATATGCCGTCGGGAAAACGGAACAGTACGAAAGACTGTTCCGCCGCGGCATCTTTGAAAAAGAAAGAAGAAAACCGGATGAAATGGTCACGTTATGCCCACCTGTTTCACTCAAAGCGAAACGGGTGGCTTTTATACAATTCCGCATCAAATGCATTTATGCAGCTTGAAGATGAAGAAACGGCAGAACTGGTACAGAAGATCGCAGAGGATGCGGAACATTTTGATTTTTCGTCCGTTCCGCAGATCTATCTGACGCTGCGAAGCGGCGGCTTTCTGGTAAAGGACACGCAGGATGACGACCTGTACAACATCCTGAAAATGCAGCGCCTTTATCAGAATTATGCTACGGACACGATGATCCTGACAGTGGCGATCACACGTGCCTGCAATTTCAACTGCTCCTACTGCTACGAACACAGCCGCAGCGGTGTGCCCATGACAGAAGAAATGGCGGATCAGGTGGCTGCATTTGCAGGAAAACATAAGGCATCGAAGCTTCACGTTGTCTGGTACGGCGGAGAGCCGCTTTTGGCATTTGACCGTGTGTTGTATCTGGATAAAAAACTGCAGGCCCTCGGAAAAGAGTATTCCGCCATGCTGGTGACAAACGGATATCTGATTACCGAAGAGATATGCGGAAAACTGAATGATCTGAAGGTCGGGACCGTACAGATCACTCTTGACGGAAATGAGAAAACACATAATTCCAGACGCGCGCTGCTGAACGGGAAAGAAACCTTCCAGGTTATTCTGAACAATCTGGATATTCTCATGCGTTCCGAATATAAGGGAATCATTCATATCCGGGTAAACGTGGATACACGGAATGAGGATGAGTTCATTGAAGTCTATCGTATGATCCATGATAAATACCCGGATGAGTACGGAAAAAGGATCTCTGTATATCCCGGATTCGTGAAGGGGGATGACCACCCGGATATCAGCTGCTTTTATGATTCGGAAGATAAAGGCCGTTTTATTCTTTCCGTGGCAGAAAAGTACGATGTCAATCCGATGTCCCTCTTCCCGGAAAGAACAGCAGCCGGCTGTACGCTGACAAAAAAAGATGCTTACGTGGTCGGACCGGAGGGAGAGCTCTATAAATGCTGGGATGATGTAGGCATTCCCGAGTCGGTCATCGGTTATGTGTACAAACGCGGAGGATGGAATACTGCTCTGATCGCAGAGGGAATGGTGGGTGCTTCTTACCTGGATTCGCAGGAATGCAGGGAGTGTTTCTATTTCCCGGTGTGCGACGGAGGCTGTCATCGTGCACGTCAGAAAAATCTTCATGACGATTGCAATCGTGACTGCTGTTCCTATTTCAAAGGGCATCTCGAGGATCTGCTGGAACTTCATTTTGAACAGAAGCAGAAACAGCGGAAATCCTGAAAAACAGGCTTTCGAAACGGAATCAGATGTGCGAAGAATCCGGGGCAATGGCTTTCGGAACGGA
>JABUSX010000360.1 GCA_021442545.1 Eubacterium sp.
TATGGGATCTTAGCTCAGCTGGGAGAGCATCTGCCTTACAAGCAGAGGGTCACAGGTTCAAGTCCTGTAGGTCCCATCTTCAACTCTTATATATGCGGCGAGATAGCTCAGTTGGCTAGAGCACGCGGTTCATACCCGCGGTGTCGAGGGTTCAAGTCCCCCTCTCGCTATCAGGGAAGCGTTCGGCAGGGCCGGGCGCTTTCTGAGTATTAGGTCGGTACACAGAATCGGAATGCAGAATTGCTGCAGAAAAAGTCTTCTGAAAATACTGCGGTCATTACGAAACGCTGCGGGGATGCTGTATAAAAAGGAAATACACTCGAAATGACAGTATTGATGTGTCTGGTTTTCTTTCTGATCTTTCCGTATTTCTGCGGAAAGGCACTTCTGGTCTGGATCGGTCTGCTGACGAAGCAGAGCGGGACAGGCGCCCTTTCGCCGCGTATCCTTCCTGCTTCTGCTGCAGAAGCGCTGGGATCCGTTCTTGCGGGAACCGTGGTGCTCTGGGCTGTTTTTGAAGTGCTGGCCGTGCCGCTGATCCTGAAGGAAGCATCGTTTTCGGTGCTGAGGGTTCTCTGGCTGGCAGTGGCTGCCGGCATCTGTGTTCTTCTGATCGTGACGGTTCTGATCCTGAAAAAGCGTGGAGCCCGTACGACGGTTCCTGCGCCGGCCGGAAATGTTTTCGGACTGAACGGCGGGAAAATTACTTCGAACGGTCCGTCTTCAGCTTCGGTTTCCGTTTCCGAACCGGAAAGAAAGCCGGGTTCTCCGGACTTCGTTACGCTTCTTATTCTGATCCTTCTTGCAGTTCCGGTGCTTCTTCAATGCATGCAGTACATCAACGGCATGCATATCGACTGGGACGACACGCGTTTTGTGGCACATGCAGTCGAGACCTGGTCTCACGGCACGATGCTGACCGTAAATCCGGCAACCGGTGCTTATGCCGGTCTGAATTACGGAGACGTGGCAAAGGATATTGTGGCACCCTGGCCGGTCTACCTGGCTCTGGGAGGATGGATGACCGGTATCCATCCGGCTGTTTTCGCGCATACCGTACTGCCGCCGGTCTATCTGCTTCTGATGTATGCGGCATACTGGCTGATCGGCAGAACTTTGTTTTCCGGAAGTCTGAATAAAAGTCTGCTTTTTACGGCGCTCATTGCATTCGTGATGTTATTTTTCGGCGGAAACACGCGGTCGGCAGCGGATTTCACTCTGGTGAGGATCTGGCAGGGAAAGGCCGTGCTTGCGGCGATCGGTATTCCGCTGCTGTTTCTTGTTTTTCTGCTTATTGCGAACGGAAAGCGGCACCTGGCCTGGCTTCTGCTGCCGCTGAACCTGGGCTGCTGCATGGTGTCCAGCATGTCGGTTGTACTGATCGGTGTGGCAATGGGGATTCTTGCACTTTATCTTCTGATCTGTGCAAGAACATGGCGGCTGCTTCCGCCTCTTCTGGCAGGCGGGCTGCCCACAGTTGTGATGGGGCTCGTCTATATGAGCATAAAATGATCTGCGAAAAGTTAGATCTGTGAGAAATTAGATCCGTAAAAAGTTAGATCTGTGAGAAATTAGATCCGTGAAAAGTGAAATCTGTGAGGAGTGAGATCTGTGAGAAGTGAGATCTGTGAGAAGTGAGATTTCTGAGAATTGAGATCTGTGATGAAA
>JABUSX010000108.1 GCA_021442545.1 Eubacterium sp.
AGCCGCCGCCTGTCTTGCCGTGGAAAACGGGAACCGTCTTGATCGTGGGCTTGCGCTCGGTGGAGAAGTCCGCATCTCCGGAGCCGGAATGTCCGATCACGACGATATCGTCATTGAAATCAAAGGTGTAGAATTCGGAAAGCTGGCAGGCGCCGCTGAGCGTCTTCATGATGCTCATAGCCATGGCGACTTTGATATCGCCTTCGACGGCGCAGGCGGTTCCCTGTTTGATCAGCATTGAGAACGCCGGAATCAGCATGCTGTCGAGAACGCCGGCCTGCCCTCTGGAGAAACCGTCATAGTGAGAAGCGACCATGCCGAGATTTTCATCCTTAACCCACTGTTCGAAAGCAAGGACGTAACGTGCCATCTCCCAGACGGATTCCACCGTGGCACCATCTTCAAAATCGAAGGTTGCAAGAATATCCTCTGCCTTCGCGCGGATTGCCGCTTCGTCCGAAATGTCATCGGCGATGGCCCACATCTTTTCCCAGTCAAACTGCTTCGTATAAAGGAACATACGATGATACAGATTCGTCTCATCGATGTAAAGATCCATCATGCCCGGATAGGGACGGCCGATCTGCGCGAGATTGGTATCGCGGAAGCGGCGGCGTACCTGCGCGGCACGGCACCAGTCTTCGATCTCCGCCTGCACGGCCGGATCTCCGCCTTCCACAACACCCGTGATGATTGCATGACGTTTTCCGGCCCGGTTCAGGTCGGCAGCCATTTCGCCGACGGCACCGCCTGCATAGCCGGTGCCCAGCCAGGCCGCAATATCCGCCGTGTCAAAGTCCAGACATTTCACCTTCTGCACGTTTACAAGAACGACGGGCACATCCAGATCGCGGACGGCCGGAAGCATGTTGTAGGACGTTGCGTAGGTCAGAAGCTGCATGAACACAAGATCTACGTCGGCCTTCCGGAATTTTTCACCGGCTTCCCAGGACTGTTCCTTCGTTGTAACCATACCGCCGTCGATCAGTTCCACCGAATCCGGAATCGTTTTCTTGAAAGCTTCAAACTGGCTTTCAAATTCCGGAACAAGTTCCGGGAACTGCGGCAGATATGCCCCGAGTGCAATAGAAAAAACACCAACTCTTGCCTTTGTTTCAACTAACATACGAACCTCCCTTGCTTAGTTTTTAATTTGCTTGACTGTATTCAGAATCTGAAAACTGCGACGCCGTAAGGCGGCAGCTTGTAGGCGATGTGCTGCGGCTGACGATCACATTCTCCTTCTGCGGCTTTATATGTGCCGGGAACCTTGTGCGTGCCGCCGTATTTCGCAGCGCAGCTGTCCAGAAGAAGGCTGTAGCTTTTCAGAAGCGGAACGCCGACACAGTAGTCCGGCCGCGCGATCGGCGTGCAGTTGATCACGAACAGCAGGTTGTCTTTCCCGGTCGGTGACCAGCGCACGAAACTGAAAATGCTCCTGTCGGCATCGTCCGCGTTGATCCACTGGAAACCCTCCGGGTTTCCGTCATTGGCATGAAGCGCGGGATATTTCCGGTACATCATCATCAGATCCCGGACAAAGGCCTGCAGATGTTCATGGCGTTTGTCTTTCAGCAGGAACCAGTCGATCTCATGTTCCTCGCTCCATTCCCGCCACTGGCCGATGTCCTGGCCCATGAAGAGAAGCTTCTTTCCGGGGAA
>JABUSX010000190.1 GCA_021442545.1 Eubacterium sp.
AGGCTCAGGCGGCAGCAGAAGCACAGGCAGCAGCGCAGGCTCAGGCGGCTCAGGAACAGGTTGTTTATGAAGAAACCGTTGTTTATGAAGAAACTGCTGCTTATGACGATGGTTATACTGAAGAAGTGTATACGGACGGCACGGAAGTCTATGATGACGGAAGTTATCAGGAATACTATGACGACGGTACGTATCAGGAATACTATGATGACGGCACGTATCAGGAAGTCTATGATGACGGTACGTACCAGGAAGTCTATGATGACGGTACATATCAGGAAGTCTATGATGACGGTACGTATCAGGAAGTTTATGATGACGGTACGTATCAGGAAGTCTATGATGACACCGTTTATCAGGAAACCTATGATGTTGTGGACACGGGAACGGAAGAAACCATCGATTATTCCGAATACGAAGCTCCGAGCAGCAGTTCAGCCGGCCAGGCCATCGTGGATTTTGCCACTCAGTTCGTCGGAAATCCGTATGTATGGGGCGGCACCAGCCTGACAGACGGTGCAGACTGCTCCGGGTTTGTCCAGCAGGTCTACGCGAATTTCGGTTATGATGTATCCCGTACATCCTATACGCAGCTGAACGACGGTTATTCTGTATCCTATGCGGATGCACAGCCCGGAGATATTATCAACTACGGTCATCACGTAGCGCTGTATCTGGGTGACGGCAAGATCGTGCACGCCGCAGATGAAAGCCTCGGAATCTGCATCAGTGACAATGCAGCCTTCCAGCCCATCGTTGATGTCCGAAGAATCGTCAGCTGATTGAAAGCGGGAAGCCTGAATCAGGAATAAATCACAGAGAAACAAAAATAAATGAAATGAAGGGCGGAAATGCCGGCAGGAAAACCGGGACGACCGCCCTTTTTTGTGAGGAAAAACGGATACGCGGCTGTCATATCTGCAGGGGCAGATTTTTATTTGCCGGGCATCATTTTTTATTCAGTCTTGTCCGTTCTTAATTTGCCGGGCATCATTTTTTATTCAGCCTTGTCCGTTCCCAGTAAGCTCCCATGCTGTATCCGGGAAGTGAAGTCACCTCGCGCGAAAGGTAATCGGCAAGACTGCCTTCGGGTCTCCATTCCCTGGCGGATCGTTCATCGGGAAATTCGATCTCGGCATACAGGAATCCGGTCGCCGCATCGGGTTCGACTGCATTGACTTCCAGATGGTACCCGTCCGGAAGGAGGTAGGTCCGTCTCGTTTTCGGTACGAGCGGATGTCCCGTCAGTTCTGCCAGATCCCGGAAGATCGATTCGCTCACCGGGAATTCGATCTCACGTCGTACGAGATTTCCGCTGTAAGCCTTCGATTTGAAACATAAGATAAACTGAGTGTTCTTTCTGCAGGAAGGAGAGATGGTTTCCGGACAAGTTTCCGGCAGTTCCGCTTCCGAAGAGAAGAGCAGAGCTTCCTCCCGGATCCGTACGGTCGGTTCTACACTGATATATCCCTGCTGCATAAACTGTTCTTCAAGCAGAGGAAGGTTCGTATCCGGCCAGCCTCTCACGATCCATTTTCTTTCGATTTCCAATCCTTCTGACATGGTATTTTTCCTCCTCATATTACTGAGTCATATCTATTTCTTACATCTGATCAGACAAATCTGTTTTTCCGGGTTCCCGGATATTCAGCCTTGTCCGA
>JABUSX010000172.1 GCA_021442545.1 Eubacterium sp.
TTGCCGGAAAGAACAGGGATCAGTGGCCGTCGGATGATAAGTACCGTCTGGCCGATTATGTCGGCTGGTCAACGGAGACGGAACCTTCCACCATGCCGGCCGGCGATGTGACGGTCACGCGTCAGTTCGTGCTGAAGGTTACCGGCACCTATAAGGTCGAGATCTATCTGGAAACCGTGGAAGACGGTGTCTATGAAAATCCGAGAAGCTTCAGCTTCTATGATAATGTGGGCCAGACGGTATCTGTCGGAGAGAGCGATGATGATACCGTGAAGATTTCGAGCTTCGGGAGCGGCATCCCCTTCTTCCAGTATTACGAATATACGGAAGTGGAAGGGGAAAACGGCACGCTTCTTTCCGGTGTGGTCACGAATACCAACGAAGGGGAAGACGAGCTTGTTCTCCGGGTGTACATGAACCGTAAGGTGATGACGAGTACGATCACCTATTATGCAGACACACAGAAGATCGCGGAGACCACCAAGTCCGCGAAGTGGGGGCATACCTATCATTACGATGCTCTGAGTTTGTTTGACGTAAGCGAAGGCGGTGTATGGACAGACGGCGAGACACGCGGTTCCCTGACATTTACCGGTACTGTCGAGGGGCAGACTCCCGATGCCTACGATTTCCGGAACAATAATTATGTGGCGATCTACAGCGGCTACTATGTCCTGAATGATGTGGAGCACTGGCCGACCAAGGATTACAATTCCGTAGCTTCCTTAGGTGAGAATCCGGAAATCATCATGGGACAGTCCAGCAACCGTGCGAGCGTGCGCTATTCAAAGGTCGATCCGGACAATATGTTCCGGATAAAGATCGGCTATAACAGTTCCGCCTTGAGCCACGGCGTAAACCAGTGGGTTCCGCTGACATATACGGACGAGGGAACCGGTACGCTTTATTCGGAGATCTGGGCGGCAAACGAAGCCTATTTCTTCAAAGATGTAAATTACGTGGTCGACGAGTCCTTTGCGGAGTATCCGGGACTCGGCATGTACAACCTGAAAAACGGCAATCCTTCTGCGCAGGACGGCCGCTACTTCTATGATACGGCAGGAGAATTAAAGGACGGCTTCAGCCGTGTCACGATCAACGGGAAGACTTACTATCAGAACGGGAACGCACTGTATATCCCGGTGTCGAGAAATAATCTTTACGTGGGTAAGTGGACAAGCTACACCATTCCCACGGACGAGGTTGGCTATCAGGATGTGACAGACTTCCTTGCGGACTACAAGGAAACGTGGGCGGACGATCCTTACGCCCAGGGTGCCTATGTGTACAGCAGAGGCTGGGGCAGCACTGTCAAATACGATACAAGCGATGCGACCCTTACCGTTACCTTCCGGAACGGGAATGTATATCAGATCTCCTACAACCTCGGAGGAACCATATGCAGCGATGAAAGCCATACCTATGCGGCCGGTTCCACGGTAGGAACCATCGGATGCGATCACACCATCATCCTTCCCAGAGAAGGATATGAGGTCGTGTGGTATGCGGATTCGGGGTTTGAAAACAAACCGTCGCTTCCCTTTACCATCAACGAAGACCGCATCTTCTACGGCCGTTACGAAAAGAAGATCGTAAAGAGTACGGCCTATGCTTATTATGAGACGGCAGACCATCCGGAGATCGACGGG
>JABUSX010000112.1 GCA_021442545.1 Eubacterium sp.
TAGGACATGCCGACCATGATCACGGCATACAGCGCGATCATCTGCGAGGTCAGGGACATTGCTTCCGGCGTCAGAGAATACAGGGAAAGAAGCGGTCCACGGAGCAGAAGCAGCAGCAGTCCGAGAATGCCTCCGATGACGATGCAGATCACGCTGATGGTTCGTCCTTTCGCCTTTACCTCTTCCAGGTCGCCCGCTCCGATCGCGCTGCCGATCAGGACGGCTGATGTGGAAGCGATGGCTCTGATGATGACTTTCAGATAGTTATAGAAGGTTGTGGCGATGGAATTGGCCGCAATGGCATCGGCGCTCATGGCGCCGAGCATCGCGCTCTGAAAGGGTGTGGCGATCGCCCAGCAGAATTCTGCCGGTATCATGACGACGGCGGCTTTTGCAAAATCCTTGCTCAGGCGGGCGTCCTTTTGGAATATTTTTTCGGAAAACAGGCAGAGCTTTTTATCCACTTTCCAGACATAGATCAGGATAACGAGAAATTCCACGATCCTCGCGATCAGCGTCCCGACGGCCGCGCCGACGATCCCCATGCGGGGAGCCCCCAGATTTCCGAAGATCAGGATCCAGTTGATCCCCACATTGATGATCAGGGTAACGATGGAGACCCGGAAGGCGATCTGCACGACTTCCACGGTCCGGAGTGCGCCCAGCAGACAGGTGGAAAACATAAACAGCACAAAACTGTATTTGATGATGCGGAGATAGGACATGCCTTCCAGGATGATCGCCTCATCCGAGGTGAAGATCCGCAGAAGATATTCCGGGATCAGCAGGCACAGAAGAAAAATGATGACGCTGAAAACAGCCGTTGTTTTGAGGGCAATGCCCGCCAGCTTTCGAATGGGAGACAGTTCGTTTCTTCCCCAGTACTGTGAACCGATCATGACCGTGATCTCTGCGATCGAGATCATGATCTGCTGGATGATAAAGAAGATCTGATTGACGGTCGCCGCTCCGGAAAGGGATACCTGCCCATAGCTTCCGAGCATGATGTTGTCGGCCATATTCACACTGTAGGCAATGAAATTCTGCAGTGCGATGGCGACCATCATGATGATCAGTTTCTTTCGAAACGTCTTATCCTTTGTAAAAAAGCTGTATTTTCCCGCTGCTTCCACGTTGCTTTCGTTCCTGTATGCCGGATGCTTTTTTATTCACATTCATCCGTCCCTTTTGCCTTCGCCTTTTCCGCCTCTTCCGTGATCCTCGCCAGGATCTCGGTGTCCGCGGGGCAGAAATCGTACTGCGGTATTTCTTCCGGCAGGATCCACTTCAGGTCGTGGTGTTCCAGCAGCTTCGGGGTGCCTTCTTCTATGCGGGAGTGAAAGAGCGTCAGATGGACGGTGATGTCCGGATATTCATGAATGACGTCCATGAACACGTCCCCGACGGAGAGGGTGATGTCCAGCTCTGCGCGGCATTCGCCGATCAGGGCTTCTTCTTTGGTTTCGCCGGGTTCCACCTTGCCGCCGACGAATTCCCAGAGCAGTCCTCTTGCCTTATGCGCAGGCCGCTGGCAGATCATAAATTTATTTTCATCCCAGATCAGGGCAGCTACTACTTCAACCATTTTTATACTCCTCAATGTCTTAACAAATTTCATTCATCCTGTTATCATGATA
>JABUSX010000158.1 GCA_021442545.1 Eubacterium sp.
AGCCAGGAATCATTTGTCTATGACGGCAGTGAAAAGAAACCGGCAGTCACGGTCGTAAATGCCGACGGTGATCTGCTGACAGAAAATCTGCATTATACGGTTCGTTACGCCAATAATATAAAACCGGGAAAAGCGGAAGTGACCGTAACGGGAACAGGTAAGGAAACCGAAACGAAGGATCCCGAAAAACAGGTACGGTATACGGGAAGTGTCAGAAAAACCTTTACCATAAACGGCTGGTATTCCAGGGACGGAGTGAAATACTATTACAAAGACGGCTCGGCCGTAAAGGGCTGGCAGGCGATCGGAGGGAAGAGGTATTACTTTACCTCCGACGGCGGTATGGCAACAGGCTGGAAGACCATCGGCGAGAAGAAATACTTCTTTAAATCTGACGGAACCATGGCAGCCGGCTGGCAGACAATAAAGGGGAACAGATACTATTTCACATCCTCCGGTGCTATGGTCACAGGATGGAAAAAGATCGGCGGGCAGAAATATTACTTCACTTCAGCCGGAAAGATGGTTACGGGATGGAAGACGATCGGCGGAAAGAGATTTTATTTTAAATCCGACGGGCTCAGAGCGACCGGCTGGAAAACGATCGATGATAAGAGGTACTATTTCTCGGGCGAAGGCGTGATGACGACCGGGCAGAAGAAGATCGGAAAGTACTGGTACATGTTTGACGTAAAGACCGGTGTAATGAAGACGGGATTTTTCAAACATACCCGGAAGACGAATCCGGACGGCGCCAAAAAAGTTTATTACGACAGCAAGGGCCGCATGTGCTTCGGCCAGAAAAAGATCGGAAAGTACTGGTACATGTTTGATATGAAGACCGGTGCGATGAAGAAGGGCTGGTTTAAACATACGATAAAAACCAACAAGGACGGAGCGAAGACCTGCTATTATGACGAAGACGGAAGGATGGCCTTCGGCTGGTATTACATCGACGAAAAGTGGTGCTATTTCAATAAAAAAACGGGTGCATACAATCCCAATAAAGGAGAATCTTCCGCTTATACGCAGCTGAATGCATACAGAAGGAGCAGCGGACTCCCCGGTCTGGTCCGGGATGAGGCTCTGGAAAAGACAGCTTTGCTGCGTGCAAAGGAACTGCAGAAGAACTTCAGCCACACGAGACCGGACGGAAGCAGCTGCTTTACGGCATATCCGGAGGAACTCTGGTTCATGGGAGAAAACATTGCCTGGGGTTATGAGAGATCTGCGGATGTCATGAATGCATGGATCGACTCGCCGGGACACCGCGGAAATATACTGAGCGGAGAATATACAAAGGTCGGAGTGGCCTGCTACCGGGCTTCTGACGGGATCTGCTACTGGGTGCAGAGCTTCGGCGGCTGATTATGGGTGCGGGATTTCACCCTGCGGTAAAATCGGAAAATGGATATGAATGTAAAAAATCTTTCTCTGGAAGAAATGATGAAGCTCATTACCGGAGCCGGGTTCTGGCATACAAATGACCTGGGAGGTAAAGTGCCTGTACTCTGCATGAGCGACGGCCCTCATGGGCTGCGCAGGCAGGATGAAGGAATCCAGGCCTGCAATAACAGCTACACGGCCACCTGTTTTCCGACGGCTTCGGCTTCCGCCTGCAGCTGGGA
>JABUSX010000351.1 GCA_021442545.1 Eubacterium sp.
CATCAAAGTCGATTTTCCCGAACCGGACGGCCCCATGACCGCAACATATTCTCCTTTTTTCATCCGGAAATTGATATGCTTCAGAATCTCAATCTCCATATCCCCCTGCGGGTAGTTTTTACATATATCTATGCATTCCAGAATCATCTTCTGTTCCCTCTTCGATTTCTGAACTCTGCCGGACCTGTCCGGCAGCTTATTCGATCATTGCCGCTTCCATTTCCATCTCGCCCGCGAACCCGACTTCGTGTTCGCCGTAATAGACCGGCTGTCCCTCTGTCATACTGTCGTCCGGATAGGCAATGGCATCACTCTCGCTGAGGCCGTTCAGAACCTCGACCTTCCCGAGTTCCGGATATTCTTCGATCTCGATGCTCTGGCGCCTGAGTTTTCCTTTTTCGTCTGCTTTCCAGACAAAGACGCTGCCGTCTTCCTTCTGAACCGTATAATAAGACGGTATCCACACTCCCTCTGCCGTCGGATCTTCAAATCCCCCGGTTCCGTCATCCACATTCAGATACACGTGCTGGCCGATCATCAGCCCTTCGCCGTTTTCCGGCAGCACATAGAAGTGATATTTGCTGGATCCGCTGTCGCCGCTTCCATACATCATGTATCCGCCTGCCGAACTGTCGACCGTCGAATTGGTATTGATCTCGCTGACCGATCCGTACCAGGTCTGATCGTCCACACGGGAGCGGATCACCATCGGTGAACCGACGGCTATGGAACCGATGTTCTGCTCGCTGATCGTACCTTTTATCTTCATGGCACCGTTTTTAACGATCGTAACATAGGCATTGCTGTCCGATCCCGAAGATTCATCACTTCCGTTATTATCCATTTTGCGGACTACGCCGTCGATTCCGCTGACAACAGTTGCGCCTTCCTGTTCCCTCTTTATTTTTCTGATCTCAACTTCTTTTGCACGGATCTCCAGATCCTTCTGTTTGATTGCAAGTTCGTTTTCCTGAATACGGATGTTGAGGTCCGCCTTATCCGATTCCTGTGCCTTTTTCAGCTGTTTATCCAGCTCTTCCCGGGTGCTTTCCAGCGTGATCATCTCGTTGTTCAGTTTTTCCAGATCGATCTCGGCCTGTGCCTGATCTTCTTCCATCTTTGTTACGTCATAGCGGAAGAGAGGCTGCCCTTTTGTGACCTCATCTCCTACGGAAACATATTTTTCTTCAACTTTATAGTCCTCTTTTTTTTCGGCAGACCAGGTCTCCTGCGCCTCTACGACACCTGTGTACAGATTGTCTGCCCCGAGTGATTCTGCTGAATTAATCTGTGCGACCGTCATAACCGGCACCGCATTTTCGGCATTTTCACTGCTGCTCCCTCCGCAGCCGGTCAGAAGCACAGCTGCCATTGTGATTGCCGCGGCAGAAGCCATTGCGGATTTCTTTTTCATCATCATGATTTCCCCTTTTTTGCCGGATCATATGTAAATCCTGCATGTTATTCATTAAATATTGTAAACAATTCTTTCCGGAATCCGTCATACTGAACTTTCCGGGTCAATATCCGTGTTATTGTAGCACAGTTCTTTTTTAACACTGTTTTTTCATTTTTCCATTTGATTTTCTTTTTTGTGTCATTTTTATATTCTATATATTTCTGTTT
>JABUSX010000007.1 GCA_021442545.1 Eubacterium sp.
CCCCGCTGGCCGATATCCGTGTCGTAGCCCTCCGGCATTCGATCGATGAAGGAATGGGCATAGGCAGCCCGGGCCGCTTTTTCAACCTGTGTATCGGAGGCATCCGGTGCACCGTAAGTAATGTTTTCCCGGATCGTTCCTTCCCGAAGCCAGGTTTCCTGAAGGACCATACCGTAGTTTTTTCTCAGTGAGCCGCGTGTCATATTCCGAATGTCGGTTCCGTCCAGCAGGATGGAGCCCTTATTCACGTCATAAAAACGCATCAGCAGATTGATCAGGGTTGTTTTTCCGCAGCCGGTCGGCCCCACGATGGCAACACGGAGCCCGGGGCTGACAGACAGGTTCAGGTCTTCGATCAGGGGTTTTTCCGGAAGGTATGAGAATGAAACATGCTCCAGATCAACCTGTCCCCGAACGGTTCCGGGATCGGCAGGATCTTCAGGATCAGGGCTTTCGGGCTCTGCGTCGAGAAGTGCAAAGACACGGGCAGCAGAGGCCATGGAGTTCTGAAATTCTGTAACCACGCCGGTAATGTCGTTAAAAGGCTGGCTGTACTGCCGCACATAAGCAAGGAAACTGGTCAGTTCTCCGATTGTCAGGACAAGACCGGCCGGAGAGATCATGCAGAGCAGGCAGCCGGCGATTGCGACACCGCCGTAAATGAGTGCATTTACAAATCGTGTGACGGGATTTGTCAGCGAAGAATAAAAGGTGGCGAGAAGACTGCTTTCTGAAAATCTGGTATTCCGTTTTTCGAATTCTTCTTCATCCTTTTTTTCATGACAGAAAGCCTGCACGAGTTTCAGGTTTCCGAGGGATTCGTTGATCAGTCCGGTCATGCTGCCCCGGGCAGCCGCCTGTGACTGAAAATGAGAGTAGGAGCGGTTTGCAATAAAACGGGCAATGAAAAGAGAAACCGGTGTCAGAATGATGACTATGAGAGCAAGATTCGCCCGGATCGAAAGCAGGAACCAGATCGTACCGATGATGGTCAGTATGCCCGTGAAAAGCTGATTAAATCCCAGGAGCAGACCGTCTGAAAGCTGATCGATATCGGTGATCACGCGGCTTATCGTATCTCCGGAAGGATGCCGGTCAAGGGAAGAGAGCGGAAGCACATGCAGATGTGCATATGCATCTGATCGTAACTTTTTTACGATGCGGTAGGCTGCGGCATTGCTGCACTGCTGCTGGGTCCACTGGCAGACAGCTGTCAGTGCAATATACAGGACGATACGGAGAATATGGCCGAAAAGAAGATCAAAATCGACACAATCTTTTCCGACGACCTGATCGACACCCATACCGATTTCGATCGGAACGAGAAGAGTGAAGAATACCGCGAGCGTATTAAGCAGAAGGGAGCATAAAAACAGCAGCCAGTGGGGACGAAGCAGCTTCAGGATCCGTCCAAGCACTTTGCGGCGTCCCGGGAGAGACGAGTCCGGCTGTATCTGTTGTGTTGATGCAGTTTGTCCGAAGGGTGTATTCATCTTATTTTCGTTTCTGCAGCATGGCTGCTGCGTTTCTGATCATGCTTTTCTGCGACTGCGTGCTTCCGTTATCTGTTGTATTACTGCAGTATCGTGCTTCCAAATAAACTGTATTGCTGAAATAT
>JABUSX010000284.1 GCA_021442545.1 Eubacterium sp.
GTGCAGAATCCGATCTATCCGGATTTCAGTATACAAAGACAGCCGGAACGCAGGCATGTAAGAAGGAACGCAGAGCCGGAAATTTCAGAACCGCTTGTGTATAATCCGATACAGTGGGGTCATGATGACCCGGGACAGCCGGCTGATGCTTACGCCGGACGAACCGTGTATCGGAATAATGCCGAACCGGTTATGCAGAAGCAGTACATTCGGCTGGGGTACGGAGCGCCGGAGAGGGAAGATGCTGCTTACGCCGGACAGAGTGTACGCCGCAGCGGAATCGATCCGTCTGTGCAGCAGCAGGCACAGGAAAGTCTGGACCGGAGGCAGAAGCGTGTGAACAGCAGAAGCCGTTCGCAGGCTATGGGTGCGGGTTCTGTTCTGATTCTTGCTTTAGCATGTGCGGCCGGAGTGTTTTTCTGTGCTCAGTATCTGCAGCTTCGGCAGCGGCTTATCAGCCAGAATGAGACGATCGAGCAGATGGAAAGTTCCCTGACGCGGCTGAAGGCCGACAATGATGCTTACGAAAACCGTACGCGGACGATGGTCAACCTTGAAGACGTCAAGAAGGCGGCGCTTGGCAGACTTGGCCTGAATTATGCGAAGGAATCCCAGATTCGATATTATAATGCGGATGATGAGAGTTATGTGCGCCAGTATACGGATGTAGGGTCACGGTAGTGTTCCTGAATGGAGAATTGTGGAATTTTCATGAAGATTAAACCGCTGCAAACCCGGTATTTACAAGGGTTACAGCGGTTTTTGTCAACACGTTTTGTCCTATGTCTCTGATCTCAGGCATCTGTGGTCTGCTTTTCCGGAATCCCAGAACGTTATTTTCAGATTCCTGAAGATGATAATTTCATGCAGACAAAGTTATTGCTTCTCGGATGCTTCGGGACTTACATAATTGATCTGCAGTGCCTTGATCTCGGATGTGATCATGGTGGAGAGGATGATGTTTCCGTCATCCAGGTACCATACATCTCCTTTCGAGGTGTAGTTTTCCGTGTCAAAGCCGCCCTTTCCGTAGGCTTCTGTCAGGTCCTTGTGAAGTATGTCATAAAATTCGTTGATTTCATCTGCTGAATCGGAACTGAAGGTGAAGGCGACGGAACAGAGATTATCCTTGTCATCAAACATATATTTGATGGTGCCGGAACGTCCCTGGTATTCTTTTGAATAGGTGTAGGTCTGGCCGCCGTAGATGGAATCGTAGGATTCGATCAGGGTGCTTTCACCGTTTTCCACATCTTCCGGGGAGGCGGACCAGTCAAGAGTGGTGAGTGAAGAGTCGATCAGAGATACACGGTTCTTTTTGCAGCCGGTAAGTGCCGCAGAGAGAATGATTGTGAATAATAATAAAAAGCATAATTTTTTTTTCATGGGTTTTCACCTCGTTTGTTTAATGATAGATTCTTTCAAATTGTATGAGCGTGCTCATGTCTGATG
Source organism: Eubacterium sp. (assembly GCA_021442545.1). Classification (GTDB taxonomy): domain Bacteria; phylum Bacillota; class Clostridia; order Lachnospirales; family Lachnospiraceae; genus Bilifractor. The sequence continues at coordinate 1,453 of JABUSX010000284.1, forward strand.
AAGTACCGTTTGTCATTTTTGAACGGATTCATGTCTCATAACGTACCGGAGCCAAGTTTATCTGATACCCCGGATTTCTCCGCACTGCGTGCTCCCGAAATCCTGCAAACATTCGGAGTCCGCACATTTTTCTTCGAAAAATGGCTCCTTCCTCATGTTTGGGCGG
>JABUSX010000217.1 GCA_021442545.1 Eubacterium sp.
GTACGGACCCGGCTGACCAGCGGACGGATCAGGGCGGCCATCTGCCCGGTGTGCTGCATGATGCCGCCGAAGGCCATGGCGATGATGATGATCGAGATCGAATTCATCATGGAAAGCAGGCCGCCGGCACTCAGAAGGCTGTCGATGATGGAATTGCCGCTTTCGCTGATATAGCCGGTCAGACCGAAGTTCAGAACTTCGCCGATGCTTTTTCCCTGCAGAAGGACGGCTTCGATCATGCCGCAGATGCCGCCGGCGAGCATGGCCGGAATGGCCGGAACCTTCAGAAGAACAAAAACGATCATGACAGCCAGAGGCAGCAGGGCGAGCGGTGTCACCTTGAACTGAGCGGAGATGCCGTTCAGGATCGGATCGACCCCTTCCCGGATGGCGGCCGCATCGGCGGAAGCGTACTTTGAACCGATCACGGCGTAGACGATGATGACAGCCACGCAGACAACAAGTGCCGGTTTCAGAATTTTTTTTACGATATCGAAAACGTTTTCATTTACGACGGCGGCACAGAGATTGGTGGCGTCCGAAAGAGGTGAAAGCGCTTCTCCCATATAGGAGCCGGATATGACTGCACCGGCCACGAGCGGGACGGGGATCTGCATGGCGGCGCCGATGCCCATGAAGGCAATGCCCACCGTGCCGACCGTTCCCCAGGAACCGATCGCAAAGGCTACGAGGGTGCATATGATCATGGTGGCAGGCAGGAAGATGGCGGGCGAGATAAGCTTCAGCCCGTAATAGATCATGGAAGGAACCGTTCCGCTTGCAATCCAGGAACCGACCAGAACGCCGATCAGGAGCAGAATCAGGATCGCTTCCAGGGAATTGCCGATCCCCTTCAGCATGCTGTTCAGGATCTCTTCCCAGGAAAAACCGAGCCAGGCGGCCATAAGACCCGCGGCAAGACAGCCGAAAATAAGCGGAACCTGAGGATCCGCTTTGAAGACCACGAGCGCCGTAAACATGAAAAAGATCATGAGAATGACGGTGATCAGGGCATGATGGAATTTTACTTCTTTTTTCGTTCTTTTTTTCATTTTATCATCTCATAATTCAAATCAAATTTTTCCGCGCTGAAAAAGACCGGAATGCGATGTTTTTTCCGGGCGTAAAAAGCAAACAGGGTTTCCGGAAACGGCTGTTATCTGCTTTGGCCGGAAGGAAGGTTTCTGCAGAATTCCTGATAAGTGCGGAGTGCTTCCCGCCGGTTCGACACATTGATCTTTGAGAAAATGTGGTGCGAATGGGTCTTGGCCGTTCCGAGAGAGATCACGAGTTTTTCGCTGATCTCCTGATTGGACATCCCGTTCAGCATCATTTCGAAGATCTCTTTTTCCCGTTCCGTCAGAGCAAATTTCAGGGAAAACAGATCCAGAGGAGACGGCAATATGGCGGCCGACTGCACATTTTCCTCACGGATGTTCTGTGCAGCTCCGGATGCTTTTCCGTTCGGCTGATGATCCTGTGAACCCACGGATGCCGCCGGCGAGCCGGATCCTTCAGTGAAGGAAGTCTCGTTCTGCGCTGTGAAATCTTTGCCGGAAGCAGGAGCTGTCTGTACCGCATCTGCAGCGGAAGAAGAGAGAAACT
>JABUSX010000277.1 GCA_021442545.1 Eubacterium sp.
GAAGGTTTCTTCCGGATCATACGGTTCCTGCCGACCGGTACCGAGTTTCAGCAGTGCCTGCTGTTCCCGTTCACTCACCAAAGCGATTCTGTTCAGCTTTTCGTCCGGCGCGGCAGTCATCCCGGAAAGGAGGATTTCCAGCAGGTGTATAAGCGTCTGCGCGTCAGACTCTGTGTATACTTTCCCATCCAGCGTGACCATCATAGCCAGACAGGCATCTTCATCCAGGTAAGCTGTCACGCTCACTTCATTGAACAGTTCCTCCTCCATCTGCACCGGCCGTATTCCGTCATTCCCGGTCAGAACATCACTGATACGATCCGTGCCTTCATAGTTTTCAAAAGCCATGATGGATCCCAGCAGATCACTTCCCCATCCGGTCTGAGAAAAAATTTCAGTGAGTGCACAATAATCGTGCGGACTGCTCTCAGCGGCCTGATCCTGCAGAGCCTTCAAGGCTTCCCGGACTGTCCTCTTCTTTCGAAGATCGGCCCGGACAGGAATGGTATTTATAAACAGTCCCACTACATCCGAGACATTGCCGCGGTTTCGGCCGGATACCACCTTGCCGAATACGACATCTTCTGTCCGGTTGTATACCCCAAGAGTCATTGCCCAGGCGAGTTCTGCCGCCGTGTTAACGGTAACGCCGCATGCGGCACATAAAGACCGGAGCTGCTCCATCTTCTCCTGATCAAGAACAAAACCGGCTTCGATCTTTACAGCCTCTCCGTCCCTGCCCGGATGGACCGGGGGAATTGTCACTTTTTCTTCATACCCTTCCAGAAGTTCCTTCCAGTAACGAAGCGGCGTTTTTCGATCGAATCTCTCCAGCATCCTTACATAGGCTTCATAACGGCCTTTCTCTGTCATTTTCAGCTTTTCGGAAACCGGTCCGGACTCCTTTCCGAGCAGAGGACCGAAAACATCGTCCATATAAAGGGACAGACTCCACCCATCCACGATGATATGATGGGTGCACAGAATAAGCTGCGACTTTATCCCGGAAAGACGGATCAGCACCAGACGAAACAGCGGATCACGCTGCAGATCAAAACCAGCCCGAAGTTCCTCCCTGTGAATCCGGTCTGCAGCAGCTTCTTTATCCGCTTCTTCCGATACATCATAAAATTTCAATCCGAGTTTTCGTTTCAAAACAGCCTGGCACGGCTGGTCTACCCCTTCATACAAAACGGACGTGCGGAATACTTCGTGCTTCGCGGCAAGTCTTTCCAGGATCTCCCTGAGTGTCTTTTCTGAAGGAACAAAGTCCAGAGAAAAGCGGGAAAGCAGCACATAGGCTGTGGTATCCGGATCTTTCAGATACGAAAGCAGCATACCTTCCTGCATAGGCGTAAGAGGATATACCCTCTCTATCTCTTCTCCCGCAGCCGAATAGTCCGCTGTAATTCGTTCCAGCTGCTCTTCACTCCATCCGACTGCGCCAAGATCCGATGCGGTCCGTTCCGGCACGGGCACGTCTGCCGTATGTGCGGAAACCGCTTCCAGTGCTGCGCAGAATTCGTCCAGAAGAGCCAGTGCTGTCGTATTCCCCCATTTTTCCGTATCATAATCAGCCATGATTGTCAGGGTATTCCCGGAA
>JABUSX010000448.1 GCA_021442545.1 Eubacterium sp.
CATCCGCCGCGGCTCTCGCTCTCGGAAGACACGACGCCAGGATTCCGTTTACTTCTTCTTCCATACGCAGCGCTTCCTGCCTGTCCTGAAGCGTTCCGGTATTGATAAACACGTTCATGGCCGCCGCTTCCATGGCCGCTGCACACAGAAGAGCACCGCACCCGACATCGGAAACAAGAAGCACACTTCCTTTCTCTGCCAGTTCTTCCAGAAGCGGCACGATCTCACCGCAGCATTTCACCATCTCGATCGGAGCACGGCAGGCATCAAGTGTCGCTTTTTCCAGCTGTCCACTTCGATGCGGGTCGTCCTTCGGAATGGCGTAGGCACGGCTGAGCGGTTCAAAAGCTGCCGCATCGGCATCGATCAGTTCCAGAAGCTGCAGCCGGAGAGCCCCGGCCTTTTCCAGGATGCGCTGAATGTCCTCTTCGTAAGCGGCATATTTCTTTTTTCCCGTGGTGAAATTCCCGACCATGGAACAGAGCGCCGCACTCAAAGCCCCCGTCAAAGCCGCCGCACCGCCTCCTCCCGGAACCGGTGCCTTCGACGCCAGAGCTTCCGCAAAATCAGCACAACTTCTATCAGTCAGTTTATCAGACATGATCCATCCTCCGCCATATCCGCAATCACTCTGTTTTGATCTTTTTCATCATGAAACCGTCCGAAAAGCCACGGCACATGTTAAGTCTCAGAAAGAATGGCCTCCTGTGCCGCCGGAGAATCCACCTCCGCCGCCCGAAGAGCCTCCGCCGAAGCCACCACCTGACGAACCACCGCCTCCGCCTCCCGTGAAGATGGGACTGTAATCGCTTTCTGTATGGCTGTATGTAACGGTCACGTCCGTAATTTCAACATTTCCGTCGGCATACTTGATCTGCATGCTTTTTGAAGGTCTGTGCCGGCGGGCAATCAGAAGCACAATTCCGAAAATCAGCAGAACAGCCAGGACCATTGCCAGAAACAGATTGCTGACCGTCTTCATGGGCCGGGCGATCGACTGCCCTCCGAGAACGGCGCCGACCTGGCTGAAAACCTCAGCAGCACAGTCATAATAACGGCCTTCGGAAGCAATTGCATACACATTGTCTGTGATCGAGTCACAGTAAGCTTTGTCAACGGTTCTGAAAATCTCCCCGGTCGTGTTGAGAATCAGCATACGGTTATCCATATCGATCAGGAACAGCACTGAACTGTCGTTCATGAAATACCCGTAGGATAAGGTCTCCGAATACTCCTGCGGAGTGAGATAATTTTCCGCAGTGGTCACAAAGGCTGCATTTCCGTATGCAAGGATCGGCGCCATATCATCAGCCAGTTTGTCGATCTCTTCGTCACTCAGCAGGCCGGCTTCATCGTTGATGATGATCCGGTACCCGGTCTCTGTGCTTTCCCAGACGATCTCTCCGGCAGAAACGCTGGATAAACCGACCGTCAGAATCACTGCCAGGGCAAGAAAGGCTGCGGCCATTTTCGAAAACATTCTGAAAGCATTCTTCTTACGCACGATCATCACCGCCTTTCTTGTTGAACTGGACAGGTTTGCGCGTTGCCAGCATATTGTGATTTCTCACGACAGACAGCAGAACAAGAAGGATACAGATCA
>JABUSX010000241.1 GCA_021442545.1 Eubacterium sp.
TCACTGCACGTACCCCTCGGTTCGGCATCACCCCTGCTGTAGCGGGTTGCAGGTACAGGGAACCGCTATCTCCCCGGTTGCGCGGACAAGTGAAGTATAGTATGCCGCGGCAGGAAAGTCAATGGAAGGGTATCGTTTCGATACTCTTTTTGTAAGCCGGAGGGGCGTTTCCCTTACGATCTGCTTCCGCGTGTTTTGAGAGCCGTTCTCAAGCACTTTTCTTGTGCTGAACATCTTCATCGGTTATACTGTCTGTGGCTTTTGTGTGTGCAGAAAGAACGGCTGCTGAGACGGGCCGGTCTGCATAGTGTGGTTGTATACGGTTTCCGGAAGAGATTTTCAGGTCTTTTCACCTGTTTCAGGTTTATGCCTTCTGATTTTGGATGTACGCAGGAGAATACCGGCATATGAGCTATGTTGCCCTTTACAGAAAATTCCGCCCGAAGACCTTTTCGGAGGTCAGGGGACAGGACCATATCATAACGATCCTGAAGAACCAGCTGAAGTCGGGCAGGGTCGGGCATGCCTATCTCTTCTGCGGGACGAGAGGAACGGGAAAAACAACGGCCGCAAAGATTCTGGCCAGGGGTGTGAACTGTGAACATCCCGCGGAAGACGGGAGCCCCTGCAACGAATGCGCATCCTGCAGAAGTATACTGGCGGGGACCTCAACAACGGTCCTGGAGATCGATGCCGCTTCGAACAACGGCGTTGACAACATCCGGGAGATCCGGCAGGAAGTCGTCTACCGGCCGGCAGAAGGAAATTACAAGGTCTATATTATTGATGAAGCCCATATGCTTTCCTCCGGAGCATGGAATGCGCTGCTGAAGACGCTGGAAGAACCTCCTGAATATGTGATCTTTATTCTGGCCACGACCGAGGCGAACAAGATTCCGCTCACGATTTTATCCAGATGCCAGAGGTATAATTTCCACCGGATTACGGCGGCGGAGATCGCTGCCCGGATGGAGGAGCTTCTTGCGGAGGAAAAAGCCGAGGCGGAAGAACAGGCGCTGCGGTATATCGCCCGTGCGGCGGACGGATCGATGCGGGACGCTCTCAGTCTCCTGGATCAGTGCCTTTCTTTTTACGCAGGGAAAAAACTCACCTATGAACGGGTGCTCGATGTGCTGGGACGTGTCGATACGGATGTGTTCAGTGCACTGCTGCGCCGGGTCATTGACGGTGACGTTTCCGGCAGCCTTCATATCTTCTGGGATGTCGTGTGTGACGGGCGGGATGTGAGCCAGTTCGTCCTGGAATTTACGCAGTATCTGCGCAACCTGCTGCTGGTAAGAAGTGCCGGCGAGCAGGAAGATGCACTCGGAATCTCGAAAGAAAATCTGGCTCGGCTGCAGGAAGAAAGCAGCATGATCGATGAGGATACGCTGATGCGGTATATCCGCACCCTTTCGGCACTTACCGGGGAGCTGCGCACGACCGTACAGAAGCAGATCCTGACGGAAACGACCCTGATCCGGCTCTGCCGTCCGCAGATGGAAACGGATCTTTCCGGACTGCTTGACAGGATCCGGGTTCTGGAGAAAAAAATAGAAGAAGGGATACCGGTTCAGGTGCGG
>JABUSX010000342.1 GCA_021442545.1 Eubacterium sp.
CAATGATAGACAACGCCGCAGGATGCTGAACTCGCATCAGAAAAACCCGCACAGAAGGTTTCATACTCCTGTACGGGTTTTCTTAATGTCTTTTCCTTTTTTGTTTTACTCCTGAACCTCTACAACGCGAAGCCCAGGATCAGATAGATCACCGCAGTTACCACGAAGCCGATCGCTACATAGGGGAAGGCGACCGGCGCCAGTTCAACGGACTCTCGTTCCACGGCCTGGGAACACATCAGCATCTGTTCTCCGAAGAAGCAGGAGGTGCCGCCGCAGATCGCACCGGAGACAACGGCTGCCATGGTCAGGTACTGGTCGACGCCGAAGTTTGCGGCCAGCGGAACCGTGATCGGGGCCATCAGCAGGATGACCGCCCAGTAGTCTACACCGCCGAAAACGAGCAGGGCCACGATTACGAAGGAAAGCATCGGAATGATGCCGCCGACAAGGACCGGTGTCGTTACGGAGATGACATATTCGCTGAAGCCGATCTCCTTGAGGCCGTCGACGAAGGCGAAGACCAGAAGCAGGATCACGAGGATCTCCACCATGCTGTGTACGCCTTCGAAGAAGTTCTTGAAGTAGTCTCCGACCGTCATCTTCTTTCTCGGAATATACAGAACAAAGCAGACGACGAGGGCCAGTATAACGGATACGACGAGGTCGCTCGTGATCAGCATGACGATGACGACGGTCAGGACCGGCAGGATGAAGTCGATCAGCGAACCGTCGGATTTTTCTTCTTCCTCCTCACTGCCCGCCTCAACGGCTGCCTCGGCAGCTTTCGCGTGAAGCTTTTTCATCGGTCCGATCTTCGGAATGATGCCGATGGCGACCAGCAGGGCAATGATCACGATGGCGATCGGATAAACGAGGAAGCGCACGACCTTCATATACTCGGTCAGCATGTTGGCATCCATGGCGGAAACGCCGGATTCCTGCATGACGCCGAACACGAAAACGGCCATGGCGCTGATCGGCAGCAACGCGCAGATCGGAACACCCATGGCGAGGATGATGAAGCCGATGGATTCACGGGGAACTTTGTATTTGTCGGTGATGGAACGGACGGACGGTCCGATCGCAAGGTCGTTGATGTAGTCATCGATGCAGAGGATCAGACCCAGAACCCATGTGAAGATCATGCTGCTTCGTTCGGACTTGATATACTTCAGGGCGATCCGGCGGAAGCCGTCGATGCCCTTGGATGCGAGCAGCATGGTGATCAGCGCGCCGAAGAGCGTCAGCATGAGCAGGACCCACGGATAGGTATCACCGGCGAAAACGTTGTAGCAGGAATTGATGAATCCCTGAATGAATCCGGTGCCGTCTTTCAGGATAAAGACAAGGGCCACCGCAACGATCAGAGATTCAAATACTTTTTTTGTTACAAGAACGAGTACCACCAGTACCACGATTGGCAGGATGGTCAGAATGCCTGAATTCATGGCTGTTCTCCTCTTCTGATATTCTGGTCATAAACAGAAAGCGGCGGACCTGTGCATGACTGCACAGACCGCCTGTATTCTGAACTTAACCGGCAAACGTGATCGATGTTCCCGTCTTGCCGTCAAG
>JABUSX010000039.1 GCA_021442545.1 Eubacterium sp.
TCCGCCGTCATTTCTGCCATACCGGCAGCAGCATCATCCGTAATAATATCATCTGCCGCCGCAGCTTCTCCGGATCCTGAAGACTGCTGCTCTGCCGCAGTACCCGATCCGGTGTATTCCGGTCCTTCACTTTCCCCTGTGGCATAATCGATCAGGATGCCGGGCTGGACATTATAAACATATACGCAGAATTCAAGACCTGCCCCGTTGTCTTCGACCGATTTTGCCTCCAGAAGGATGCCTGAACAGAGAAGATCATTTCCGTTAAAAACCGGCAGCGCCGTATAGGCGACATGCATATTCGTGGATCGGATAAAATCAGCAAGCATGTTTTCGAAAGGAAGCATGCCCTCCACATTCATATACCGGGTTCCGGTCACAAGGTTGCACTCGTTCGCATTCTGCCCGGAAAGCTGAAAACCGATCAGGTGGCATCTGTTATAAAGGTAATTGCCGTCGATCCCGTCATATTTTACCGTATGCCATCCGCTCGGCTTCACAGAACCGATCGATTTCCGTTCCTCTGTCGGCATCAGTTCCTGACACAGAGTCGCAATGCATCCGGTAGCCCTGCCGAGTGAATCCAGTTCTCCGTAATATTCAAACGGTTCCGGCACAATACTGTCATCCGGCAGAAAGGCCTTGTTGTCGTGCACGACCGCATAGGGCATGCCGCTGTATTCCGGTACGCCGGCAACTGCGCTCAGAACTTCTTCGTAATCCTCCGGATCGGATGTTTCGTCCAGCAGTTCATCTACACTGTCAAGAGAAATGACAAGACCGCTCTTTCCTTCAGAAAGATCATCCGTCGGAAGGTCATCAGTCGGAAAGTTGTCCGTCAGAAGAGCAGCCGGACCGTTCTGTGCCGAAACAGCTCTGTCCGTTTTCTGTTCCGAGGCCGGAATCAGGATGCCTGTTGAAGACAGAAACAGGATAATCCCCAGAAGGAAAGTCAAAAACTTTTTCATTGCGTGTCCCCTTTTCGCAGATCGTACACCCCGCCTGATTATACTATACCTTTTATAAGAAGCGAAATAAAGGCTTTCCGAAAGCAATGAAATAAAGATTTTCCGAACACCGAATTCTTAATCTTTTTGTAATATATTATTCTTTTTTATTGTTTTTTTATTACATTTTGAAACATTATTTTCCGATTTTTTTTCTTGATAATTCATTGTCGCGAGACTATAATAGCGAGTACGTTTGAAATCATTAGATTTTTATAAACTCCAAAAAGAAAGGAAAGAGAAAACATGTCGGTTATTGGTAGAATTCTTAGTGTCATTATTGGAATCGTGTTTGTTATTATCGGAATCGCAGCTCTTGCCTGCCCGCTGGAAACCTTTGAGATCCTTTCCTGGATCTGGGCTATCCTCGTGATCGTCGGCGGTGTTGCAAGTATCATTGCTTTCTTCGCTGTCGGACCGGAATCTCCCGGAAGAGGCCTGCTGATGTTCTCCGGTATCGTTATGGTAATCCTTGGCATCATCCTGCTTGGCAACGGCCCGGTCTTCACGACCTTCACAGCTCTGGTACTTCTTCAGATCTGGATCATCTTCTCCGGTATCACAAACAT
>JABUSX010000276.1 GCA_021442545.1 Eubacterium sp.
CTGATTTTTTGTATTCTGTATGTCTTCTGATTTTTGATCTTTCATTTCATATTTCACTAATTTCAATTTGCCTCCGTCGCAGCCGGTTTTGCCGCTGTTTGCTGCCTGTTATGATTTTATACAGGTATTAAGATATTATCCGGCGGAGATCGACCGTATAGCCTCTATAAGTTCGTCCTTTTCAAGATTCGGCTCAATAAAAGCGCTGCCGATCTTATTTAATAATATGAAGCGCAGCTTTCCTTCTTCCACTTTCTTGTCCGACATACAAAGAGACAGCAGTTTTTCCTGTGAAACCCACTCTTCTGCCGCAGTCGGAAGGCCGAACCGGGATATCAGACCTGCGGCTTCGTTTCTTTCTTCCGGTTTCAGAAAACCACGCTTTTCACATAACCGGAGAGCTGCAGCCATTCCGATTGCCACACAGTGTCCATGCGGCAGTGAAAAACGGCTTTCAGCCTCAACGGCGTGCCCGATCGTATGACCGAAATTCAGAACGGCACGAATACCCTGATCCAGAGGATCCTCTTCCACAACAGCTGCCTTTACCGCACAGCAGGCCCGAACGATATGTCTCAGTGCAGAAGCCTCACCTCTGCAGATCGCCTCTGCGTTCATTTTCAGATATGTATACAGCTGTTCATCCCCGATCAGAGCCGTTTTAATCACTTCTCCCATGCCGGAAGAAAACTGTTCACCGGAAAGTGTCTGCAGAACCAGAGGATTCATGTAGACAAGCAAAGGCTGATGAAACGCGCCGATCATATTTTTAAAGCTGCCAAGATCTACGGCTGTCTTTCCTCCGATACTGCTGTCGACCTGAGCCAGCAGCGTCGTCGGAATCTGAATAAAACGGATACCTCTTCGATAGGTCGCAGCAGCAAAACCTGCCATATCACCCGTCACACCGCCGCCCAATGCCACGATCACATCTTTTCTGTCCATTTCAGAACAAAGAAGATGCTGATAGAATTCCTGAAGAACAGAAAGCTGTTTGTGTTTTTCTCCGGCAGGAAAGATAAAGGGTTTTGTCAGTGTATACGAAGACTTCAGGGCCTCTGTCACGGGCTGCAGATAAAGCTCCGAAACATGAGAATCGGTCATTATGCAGAGTTTTCCGGAAAACGACCCTAAAACCTTTCTTATTTCATCGGAGAGCGCCGAAAAGGAATCTTCCCAGACAATAGGATATGAAAATCCCGGCTCTCCTCTCCCTTTTATGACCAGTTTACTGCTATCATACTGCATCGGCCGCATGTCCCTTCCGATCAATTATTTACGAAAGTCTCCGAAAAAATTTCATGTGCCAAAAAACGGGCATCGGCCGTATCTAAGCTGATGCCCGCGATTCTGCAATTCTATAAAAACCTCTGATACTGCAGCACACCCGAATCACTGTGAAAAGATATACCGGCAATTATCCGATACAGCTTTCACAAAAAACCGGTACGATTCTACCGGATCAGAACGAACTGCGCATGGACGGAATTGCTCCGCCGAGCAGATCCTGAATATCTCCGGAAATCTCCACATTAGCCGGTGTCAGGATGAAAATATAACTGGACACCTTCTGGAA
>JABUSX010000247.1 GCA_021442545.1 Eubacterium sp.
CTCAGAATCCTTTGCTGTTGTCTCAGAATCCTTTGCTGTTGTCTCAGAATCCTTTGCTGGTGTCTCAGAATCCTTTGCTGCTATCTCAGAATCCTTTGCTGCTGTCTCAGAGTTTCTCTTTTTCTGCGGACATCTGATGTCACTCATGCGCCTTCTGTTCCCTTTGCACAAATTATATCCGATGCCCGCTTTCTTTTCTATATGCATTCCGCTTTTAACGGTTCCTGACCCTTCTTAGGAAAGCATACACGTCTTCGCTCTTCAGTTCCTCTCCGAGCAGCAGATCCACATATTTCTTCACCTTCGGAACCGTGTAATATTCCGCAAGGAAATAGGTTACCGCTTCCGCATATTCATCCCGCGGAACGGCAAAGCACCTGCAGAATTTTTCCTTCACTTCCTCCATGTCTTTCAACAAAGCACATTCTGATGAATTGTCCCCCGGCGTATGATCCTTCCGCAGATCTTTCCCCTGGGATACATTTCCCGGTGAATCATTCACCGGCAGGTCGTAATCTGATGATATGATTTCCGCCGGAATCCCGCCTTTTTCTCTGCTGATTCGCTGTATCAGACAGCAGATACGAGGAAAATATCCACTCTGTCCCAATTCGTCAGGTACATTTTTTCCGTCCTCTCCGCAGATCTCATCCAGCTTTTCCGCAACGGCGAACATGGCATCTGCCTTTTTCCGGTGCATATTCAAGCTGTCCAGATGTCCGGAAAGCAGTTTTCTGTGAATGCCGGTATCCTCTGTAAAAGCCTCACGGATTTCCCGCAGATCCATTCCCGCTTCCTTGTACATCTGGATCATGGTCAGTTTTGCGATCGATGCATCATCGTAATACCACTCCTGATTTCCGTCTGCTTTTCTGATCGGTCTGAGCAGGTCGATCTCGGCATAATACTGCATCATTCTGCGCGTTAATCCGAACATTTTTCTTGTTTCGCGTAACGTGAATAACATTTCTCCTCCTTCAGATAAAAACTAAGCCTGCCCAGAATGGGCAGGCAAGACGTTATCGATATATTATTTTTCTTCCCTTTCGTGACCTGTTTCGATCTTCCGATCCCGTTTTCCGCATCATGTCATTGCCCTGTTCCTCCCTTCTGAAGTATCTTCGGTCTCTGCAAAATGCAGAGTCCTCATAACAGGGCCTGTATTTTCTGCGAAATGATGTAAAAACCTGATCTCAGTTTTCCTGTATATTTCTGCCGAAATGATCTGAAAACCTGATTTCAGTTTTCCTGTATATTTCCTCCGAAATGGTCTATACTGATGAAAAGGCAGTATTTTCTGTTTGATAACATCACAGATTATTTTTAAGAAAAGGAGTATTTATCATGGCAAACCGCATCGTATTGAACACCATTTCCTACCACGGACACGGCGCTGTTGAAAACATCGTTCCCGAACTGACGGCTCGCGGCTTTCAGAAAGCGTTTGTCTGCACCGATCCCGATCTGCTGAAGTTCGGCGTAGCACAGAAAGTTACAGATCTTCTGGACAATGCCGGCTTTGCCTATGAGATCTATTCCGATATCAAGGCCAACCCCACGAT
>JABUSX010000152.1 GCA_021442545.1 Eubacterium sp.
GGTCTGGGAAAATTCCGGCTTCTTGTCTCTTACCATCAGTTCCATTACGGCCTCGCGGGGATCGACGCCTTCCTTGACCACACCGTTCACGGCTTCGCAGATCGGCATTTCCACACCATAATGCTCACTGAGATGCATGGCCGCCGGAAGGGCATTGATGCCTTCCACGACCATTCCGACTTTTTTCACGGCTTCTTCCGGACTGTAGCCCTGTCCGATCAGAATACCGCACTGATTGTTCCGGCTGTGCATACTGGTGGCTGTCACGATCAGGTCGCCGATGCCGGCCAGTCCCGCAAAGGTCTGTTCGCGGCACCCCATAGCTTTGCCGAGGCGCGTGATCTCGGCCATACCGCGGGTAAGCAGCGCTGCACGGGTATTATCGCCGTAGCCGAGACCGGCCACAATACCGGATGCCAGCGCAATGATATTTTTCATGGCTCCGCAAAGCTCAACGCCCATCACATCCGGATTTGTATATACACGCATGCAGGTATTCATGAAAACCTGCTGTACAAACTCCGCTGCCTTCCTGTCTTCACAGGCCGAGACGATCGTCGAAGGAATATCCCGTGCCACCTCTTCGGCGTGTGTCGGACCGGAAAGTGCAACCATGGCAGGATGCCGTCCCATTTTGCCGGACTCTTCAGAAATCACTTCCGTAAGAGAAAAGAGTGTATCTGCCTCGATCCCCTTGCCGACGTTTACAACGATCTGATCATCTGAAATGAACGGAGCAGCCTGTGCTGCCGTTGGACGAACATAGAGAGAGGGTACGGCAAACATGATGATCTCCGCCTGCGAACAGGCTTCCTCGATGTTTTTGGTATACCGTACACTTTCGGGAACTTCCATATCCGGAAGATTCGGCTGTCTGTGTGTTTTTTCAAGCTCATCTATTTCCCGCCCGACGGCAGACCAGACGATCACGTCATGACCGGAGTTGGCCAGCATACGCGCCAGCGCCATTCCCCATGTACCTGCCCCGAGTATTCCCACTCGTGCCATATCAATAACCTCCGTTTTGAATAGGTACTGTACAATCAGAAGCTTTCTTTATATTTTTTTCCGAAAAACTTTGCCTGTACGAATGAAGAGATTTTCTTTCCCCAGTTTTCACCGCCCGGCTGCATATGCGGTATTTCCCGGATGTCTTCGTTTTTCAGATTCCCGGTCTGAAGACCGCGGACCAGCCATACGTTCAGAAGCAGTTCGCTGACACGCCCGATATAGCGCTTTTCAAAGCCGGTCATGGCGGACGTATCTACCCGTCTTTCCAGTTCTTCCAGAATCGGGAAAAGCCAGCTGCAGTACGAACAGAAGAGTTTTCTCTCCATAAGAAACATATTGAACATCCAGCCGCTCTTTTCTTTCATAACCTGATCGAAGGCATTCAGATCGTCCGGGCACTGTTTTTCCAGGATCTCCCGTGCAAGATCCAGATGCGTTCCATCCAGCGTGTGAGCATAATGGCTGTATAAGGTCTCGATGTAGTAATTCCTGCGTTTCGGAACCAGAATTCTGGTGTTTTTCAGAAGATACAACGCCTTTACCCTA
>JABUSX010000102.1 GCA_021442545.1 Eubacterium sp.
AGGCTGTAGGGAGAAGTGGTGCCGGCTTTGATGATATTTCCCTTGTAGAGTTTCATCTTCACCTCACCCGTCACACATTCCTGCGTGGATGTCACAAATGCCTGGATGGCTTCACGGAGCGGTGTAAACCATTTTCCTTCGTAGACAATCTGTGCAAACTGGCTTCCGAGGAATTTCTTCATTTCCATGGTTTCACGATCAAGGATCAGTTCTTCCAGTTGGTCATGGGCAGCCATCAGGATCGTGCCGCCGGGTGTTTCATAAACGCCGCGGGATTTCATGCCGACAACACGGTTTTCGACGATATCGATGATGCCGATGCCGTTTGCTCCGCCGAGTTCGTTCAGTTCTCTGATGATGTCGGCGACGGACATGGTTTTTCCGTTCAGGGATGTCGGAACACCTTTTTCAAAGGTCATAGAAATCTCGGTTTCCTTATCCGGTGCTTTTTCCGGCGTGACACCCATTACAAGGAGGCTGTCATAGTTCGGAGCGGCAGCCGGGTCTTCCAGCTCCAGACCTTCGTGGCTGATGTGCCAGAGGTTCCGGTCACGGCTGTAGCCTTTTCCCATGGAAAACGGCAGATCGATGCCGTGATCCTTGCAGTACTGAACTTCTTCTTCACGGGAATTCATGCCCCAGACTTCCGGCATACGCCAGGGAGCGATGATCCGGATATCCGGTGCAAGGGCCTTGATGCCGAGTTCAAAACGAATCTGATCGTTTCCTTTTCCGGTGGCACCGTGGCAGATCGCAGAGGCGCCTTCTTTCCGTGCGATCTCGACAAGGCGTTTGGCTATGACGGGACGGGCCATGGAAGTTCCGAGCAGATAGCTGTGTTCGTAAACGGAGCCGGCCTGAACGCAGGGCATAATGAAATCTTCACAGAATTCATCTACGACATCTTCAATATAAAGTTTGGAAGCCCCGGAAGCGTAGGCACGTTCTTCCAGATTGTCATTTGTCAGTTCTTCTTCCTGACCGCAGTTTATGCAGACGCAGATAACTTCATAACCGAAGTTTTCTTTCAGCCAGGGAATGATGGCTGTGGTATCCAGACCGCCTGAATAAGCAAGTATAACTTTTTCGCTCATGATGAATCTCCTCTTTCCTTATTTATAATAATGTGATATATATTTCGGTGCTGCAGAAAACAGTTAACGGGCATTCACGTGCGTTCTTTCTTAACGACGAATACTGTTATACAATACTCGGGGCAGAAATACAAGGGAAAAATGAATTAAATTATAATATCTTGCATAAAATGCAGTTATAGTGTATATTTATTCAGACTTGTCAGTACATATGCATACGGAGGATTACCAAATGATCAAAGCCGGAATAATCGGAGCAACCGGATATGCAGGGGGAGAACTTGTCCGCCTGCTTTTAAATCATCCTGAAACGGAACTGGTCTGGCTCGGTTCGCGAAGCTATACAGGTCAGCTCTATGCAGATATATACAGGAATACGGCAGGATTCACAGAGGAAGTGTGCAAAGGCGATGACGTAAAGAAACTGGCCGAAGAAGCAGA
>JABUSX010000011.1 GCA_021442545.1 Eubacterium sp.
TCCCAAGGCCTTAAAATGCCATGCGAGCATGGCTTTTAAGGCTTTTGGACCTTTGGCATCATAGCATTTTTCCTTGTTTATGTCCACCGCTCAGGTGTTTTGAATAAGCTGATTTCCATACTTTCATCCGTTATGAAAACACAAAAACTTTACTGGTTTTCTACTTCAGCGGTTTCTTTGCCGGCATTCCGGCTCTTCTCGGATATTTATCCGGTGTCGGACCGGTTTTTCTGATCAGAACGAGCGAATGATGGATCTCCGTTCCCGGAATCTGATAGGACAAGACTTCTTCTGCAGATCCTCCAAGGATTTCAATGGCTTTTTCTGCACGTTCGGTCTCTTCGCTTATGTCTGATCCTTTATAGGCGGCGAAGCAGCCTCCTTGTTTTACAAACGGCAGACAGTACTCACAAAGAACAGACAGGTCCGCCACGGCTCTGGACACTGCTATATCATATTGTTCTCTGTGTCTTTCGTCTCTTGCCAGTTCCTCTGCTCTTCCCCATATCGGCGTGATATTCTCTGTTTCCAGTTCTTCAACGGCTTCTTCCAGAAACTGAATTCTTTTGTTCAGAGAATCCAGCAGTGTTACCGATATCTCGGGATTTGCGATTCCAAGCGGCATTCCGGGAAAACCTGCCCCTGTTCCTACATCGATCAGTTTCACAGGATTTCTTTTTTCATTTTTTTCGATATTATCCGTTTCTCCGCTGTTTTCTTTACTTCCTCTTTCTTCTGTCTTTCCGATACTATCTGTTTCTCTGCTGTTTTCTTTGCTTTCCCTTTTTTCTGTTTTCCCTATGTTCTCTGATATTTTTTCAGCTTCTGAAACGTTCTCTGCTTTTATGCCGGCTTCACCCGATTTCTGCAGTATATCTGTGTTCATCAAGGATAACGAGTCTAAAAAATGACGTGCCATTGCTTCCTCTGTTTCGCATATGGCTGTTAAATTCATTTTTTTATTTGCTTCCTGCAGAAGATCGTTGAAAGTCATCATCTTCTTGATCTGGCTTTCTCTGATTTCAATATTCCACAATTGCAGACTTTGTTTGAATGCTTCCATATCTTTCATTTTGTTTTCCTGCTTTTCTCTGCCTTCCGTGACCCGATCCATGGATTTTCACACTTCGAGATCTCGCAATCCCGTAAATATACGGGCTTTCGGCCCGAATTCAACATCAGAACATCCTTTATTGATCCTGTTCTGCTTTATTTTTATAATATTGTTCTGCTTAGACCATTCTTTGTTTCACGTGAAACAGTTGTTTTGAACCTGTTTTCACGTTTGTACACATTATTCTTGTGATTCTTTTTGCCATTTAAAGTTTTTCGGGATTTTTATCGCTTTGCAGATCTGTTTAACGTTTCACGTGAAACAACGAGATCTTCAAAGATTTATCTGTATTGTTTCACGTGAAACCATGAATTTCAAGTGATAAATGGAATTGATTTTACTTATGAGAATCAATATAGATCACGAGTACGGTTACATCCGCAGGGGATACCCCGGATATTCTGGATGCCTG
>JABUSX010000092.1 GCA_021442545.1 Eubacterium sp.
GTCGGGTCGCTTTATATTTTCAAGGCAAATAAGCCTTCGGTAAAAAATTATCTGAAGGCCTGTGAGCTGATGAAAATTACGAAGGAGCAGGCTCTGTTTATCGGAGATCAGATTTTCACGGATATCTGGGGTGCCAATCGTGCCGGGATCCGGACGATCCTTGTGAATCCGATCCACCCGAAGGAAGAGATCCAGATCATTCTGAAACGAATACCGGAATGGTTCATACTGAAGGCCTGGGAAATAAGCCGCAGGCGTTCTGTTACGGTTGAAAAGCAGAAGAGAATACGGTAAAATAAACCAAACAATACGAGGAGGAAGCATCATGGCTGATATTTCTGCAGGCGATTTTAAAAACGGTATTACACTTGAGGTAGAAGGTAAGGTCTGCCAGGTTATAGAGTTCCAGCACGTAAAACCCGGAAAGGGTGCTGCGTTTGTCAGAACGAAATTAAAAGACATCATCAACGGCGGTGTTGTGGAAAGATCTTTCCGTCCGACGGAAAAATTCCCGGCAGCCCGTGTGGATCGTGAAAATATGCAGTATCTGTACAATGACGGAGATCTGTTTTATTTCATGAACAACGAGACTTATGACCAGATCGCCGTTAACGTGGAAACGGTCGGTGATTCGCTGAAGTTCGTCAAAGAAAATGAAGAAGTGAAGGTATGCTCATACAACGGCAGCGTGTTCGCTGTGGAACCGCCTCTTTTCGTGGAACTTGAGATCACCGAAACCGAACCCGGTTTTGCCGGAAATACGGCGCAGGGCGCTTCCAAACCCGCAACGGTCGAAACAGGTGCACAGATCAGCGTGCCGCTGTTCGTAAACCTGGGCGATAAGGTTCAGATCGATACGCGTACAGGCGAATATCTGAAGCGCGTCTGACAATATTATCATTTTTCTTTCTTAAAAGGCAGTACCCGGCGCGGCAGATCTGCGTCCGCGCCGGTTCGTTTTTCTTCCCGATCTTAAAAAACTGAATACAGAAGGGGACACTGACGGCAGGCGAGGAAACCTGCTGTTCTTTGCTGTGCTTAAAAACACCATGATACCGAACAGAAAAGACAGAACGGAGAAGCAAAGCGGTGAAATGCCTGATATGCTGATACAGCCGGAACCGAAAGACAAAACCGGCAGAGCTTTGGAGTGCTTCAGGCGTTAATACAGCCGGAATCGAAAAACAAAGCCTGCAGAGCTTTGGAGTGCTTCGCGTGACTGCACCTATGCAGATTAAGAAAGGAACTTATCAGAATGCAGAATAAATTTGAAAATGAAAACATGCAGTCCTCTTTCGGAACAGCCGGACATTTTTCGGGAGATGTTCTGACAAAAATGATGACCTATGAGGAAGTGAGACCTCATTTATATACGAGACTGTACAAGGGTGCCGGAAAAAAGAACATTCAGAAGAATCCCGTGCGGTATGAATGGATGGATCTTTCTATCGGATGTTATTGCTGTGTTCCTTCCGAGGGCGAGGAACGGTGGGCAGTATCGGTTACCGATGAAGTCCTTTCCG
>JABUSX010000234.1 GCA_021442545.1 Eubacterium sp.
GGAATGACGGATACACGCATTCCTTCGGAAAATCCTTTCACTTTCGTTCCGACTTTTACGAGTTCTCCGGAAAACTCATGGCAGAGAGCTCTCTTTTCTCCGTCCCGTATTTTAAAATGTCCGTTATGAAAAATGCGCAGATCCGTACCGCAGAGTGCTGCGGCATGAACTTTCAGCAGCATTTCCCGCTTTCGGATCTCCGGAACAGAAGGTTTCTCCACCCGGATATCCTCCGGTCCGTAATAATAGGCTGCCCTCATTTTCTTCTTTTTCATAATTATCCTTCCCCCGGATCCTGATCCGTCTGATTTCCAACAGAGCCCTTAAACTTCATCCATTTTTTTTAAACAGCCTGAGCAAAGAGTTTTCGCAGCGACTGTCACACCGCTTTTTAAGTAGCACTTTTATGCAGTTCTTCAGCCATTGAATTTCTCTGCAGCTGTCATCCGTTAAACGAGTGCTGCCTTTGCCAATGAATTCCGCCGCAGCTGACATTCCATTTAACGAGTACCGCTTTTATACAGTTCCCCAGCCGGCGTATTCCGCCGCAGCTGTGATCTCCTTCAATGGTCTGCCCTCTTTCAGCATCTGATAATAGGTCAGAACCGATTCAGACAAGGGGCTGTCCTTTCCGATCCCGCTGTATTGTTCGATCGCATATGCAATGCCGAATCGGCGGATCGCAGCCTGAATTTCTGCAGAACCCGGATCATCCGGATCGTCATACGTATATCCCGCAGCGATTCCGACCATCAGAAAAGAAGGCGTTACATGATTTTTCAGGCAAAGCAGCGCCGGTCCGACAAGGCGGTCATCCGCCAAAAGCTTTCTTGTCGGTTCCTGTCCAAGCCTCTGCACCGCAATGCCGAGTTTTCGGTTGCCGAATCTGTACAGAAGCTCGTGAGAAAAGTCAATAATCCCTTTCAGGTCTTCAGAATACTCCATGGAAAGCGCCTGCGATATTTCCGTCATGCATCTTAACACAACATATCTGATATCGGTTTCCGATATGGCATCACACAGAAGTCTGATTTTCCGGGGTGCCGCAAGGTAAGCCGTCACAGCATGTGCCATGTTGTATAGGAAGAGTTTTTTTCGGATCTGATAATCGAAACAATCGTCCGGCAGAATATATCTGAGATACGGAAGCCCGCCTTTCACGGACAGTGCATCAACCGGCAGTTCACAGTAATCCTCGGCAAGAACCCTCAGCGGATCGTCTCCGTACAGCTCCGGTGTCATGACCGGCACATTTCTTCCGATCGTTGTTTCCACCATGCCGACATACGCATCGAACAGCTGCTGCTCATCTGCGGAAAGATGTCCACGAATAAGTTCCTTCAGCCATTCATTTGCCTTGATCATGTTCTCACAAACGAAGATATTCAGACTTTTAAAATTCTTAATCCTCCAACGTTCCCTTAATCCGGCAGCAATATTACCCGCAATGCAGGGCAGATTGCTTTTCCCCACGCTGGTGGCCATGAGATCTGCGGAAGCGATCGCTTCCG
>JABUSX010000389.1 GCA_021442545.1 Eubacterium sp.
CGGCAGGAGGTTCCAATGTCATTGCACTGATCGATTCGGGCGTTCCCGAACATGGAAATGTACAGGAACGGATCTCGGTGATCGGAGACGATCCCGGAGACGACAACGGGCACGGAAGCCGGATGCTCACTGCCATAACGGCGCAGAATCCGTCGGCATCGGTCTTGTCCGTAAAGGCACTGGATGCCGCCGGATACGGAACCGTGAGTTCTCTTTATGCCGCGATCACCTATGCGATGGAAAAGGGCGTGCGGATCATCAGCCTGTCGGTCTCGGCATACAGCGGGGAGGAGAATGCGATCCTGGAGGATCTGATCCTCTCTGCTGCGGAGCAGGGTATTGCCGTGATCGGGGCGGCCGGAAATCAGGGACAGGATGCGTCATATTTTATTCCCGGAAAGATCGGCCGGGCTGTCATCGTCGGTGCCTGCGATGAGAACGGATCGATCCTTTCCAATTCCAATCATGGCGGTACGGTGGATTATTACGTGAATGCACCGACAACATCTCTTGCGGCAGCCACTCTCGCCGGAAATATGTCCCGTGACGGGACGGTCCATGTCGGAAACAAACTGATCTTCGACGGAACGAATGCCGGCAACTGGTATCAGGAAAGTGAGGTTCCCGTCGTGCGGGATTACCGCTTCCGTGCGCAGGGGACCGAACCGGGAGAGGCAGCCGGAACAGTAACGATCACACCCGGAGAGAGTGTGTATTATGACGGATGGGAGACCTGTCTGTTCAATGTCGCGGCGCCCGACGGGAACAATTATATCGGATACTGCCTGCAGCCGAATTCACCGACGCCTTCCGGCAGCTTCACGGCTTATGAATATGAGGGGAGCGGGGATCAGGCAGCCGCTTATTTTATGAATCTGATGCTGGTCAGTCCGTACAGTCCGTATGATGCGGCAAAGGCACATTTTAACAATATGTTTGCTCACGCTGCCGGTGCGGGAGATCTGACGAAGTATGCCTTCATTCATGCGGCTATGTCCTATATGTACTGCGGGTCAGTGACGGGGCTTTCGCAGTCCGGATACAACGCGGTCGTGGAGGCAAAGAATCTTTCCGTCAATACGCTCGGCGGCAGCTATGCGTCTGCGAATTTTCCGGATATGCATTGCTACATCGTTCCGAACGGAGGACAGGATATCATGTTCATGTCCTATGATCTGAATCCGGGAGTCGAGGTCACAATGGAAAAAGCCTGGACAGATACGAAAACGACGGAGGGAAGCAGTCATTTCGATCTTGACGGAACAACGATCCGCTGGTACCGGAGCGAACAGGATGCAAAAGCGGATAAGAATGCGGCAGCCATTTTCATTTTCGATAAAAACGGAAAGGTGAAAGAAGCATATGACGGATCCGGAACGAAGTCAGAAAACGGATGCGTCACACTGGAGGAAGGGGAGTACTGGTATGCAGAGACCGTAGCGCCGAAGGGGGCCGACCCGAAGATCCCGCCGGCAGACGGAAAGCCGGTAAAGGTATCTGTCCGG
>JABUSX010000078.1 GCA_021442545.1 Eubacterium sp.
GGATGCTCCCGTCTGTGATCCGGGCCGCTTTCCGTCCTGATTCATCACCTCTCGGCAAGTGAATATCCGCAATCGGTACATAACCGGATGCTTCCGCCTGCATAGGGAACAGATTCACCGAAGGTGTGCTCTTCCTCGATATCGGAAAGCATATTGTAATAGGCTTTGATGGCGAAGTTATCGAAGGAAGCGTAGTCTTTCGCCCGTGAAAAACCTTCTTTTACTTCTTCGGTCAGATCAGCCCAGTCCGTCCATGTATCATCCGTGCAGACAAAGCTTTCGCCCTTCCCGATCTTGCCTTCAATACCATACTGCATCGCAGGTAAATCCGGCAATGTTTCTGCCATCTCATTGTACTCTTCACTGAAATTTGAATTCAGTTCTATTGCGTACGGCATTACATAATACCTGCCGTCGGTATCATCATAACGCTGGGTCTGCACAACACTGATCCTGCTTCCTGCCGGAAGGCTGTAATTCTGGTTGAGCGGTATCCTGTGATATCCGGCATATTTGAAATCCACGGTGCATACATCCAGGAGTTCTCCGTCTGTGGGATTTTTTGCATTCTCGTTCAGCAGATAAACCGCTGCCGTAACATTGGTGTTGAAGGTTGCCGTCATGCAGCTTACACAGGTGAGGACCGCATCCATATCCAAGGTAAACTCATTTGCCATATATACAGGTGTCTTCGATGACCAGCCGCTTACAGACGCCGTCGGCATAAAGTCATATTCATTGATGAGCATTGTGGTCTTCTGCCGGGAAGCTTCCTCCACAGCATATTCAAAAGATTCCGGTGTGGTGATCGTTCTGTCATAGTAGGAAAGATAGAAATAACCGTCATTTCCGTAAAGCGGACCCCAGCTGTTGCGGACGATCCACGCCCCGTCAGCAGGAGGCTGATTTCCTTCAAGAAAATCCGATGCGGGGAAGTTGTCATCGTAACCCACAATGACGACCCCGTGATTCACTCCTGCATTCTCATCATAGCAATACTGCGCGTAGTTTTCCGTTTTCATATAATTGCCCTTGCTTGCCTCGGACTGTTCGGTCAGGATCTCCATTGCCTTATCGTAATCAACACCGATCCTTTCTGCCGCTGCGCGTGCAGCCGTATCATCCGTGTCTGAGGCCTCTTTTGCCGCTGCTGCCTCTGCCGCTGCCTTTGCCTCCTCAACCGCTGCCGTTATTTCTTCGAGCGTATCAAATTTCATTTCTTCAAAAGGCATGTATGTATAACCGAAAAGCCGGATCTTCATTACTTCGAACAATTCTTTTTCCGTAAGTGAAGACTCGTCAATTTCGCCTTTTTCAATTTGGAAAAACTTATCTGCATCGGATTCATCGACGCCCATTTTGACGAGTATATCTTTAAATATGATCATCCTCGCATCCGGATCCATTGCCTGATCGGCATGATATGCGATGGATACGGCATGGCCGTCCAGGAGTTCCTGTTTGATCATTTCCGTGGCGATCTCATTGTATACATAATT
>JABUSX010000147.1 GCA_021442545.1 Eubacterium sp.
GGACGACTATGTTTTCCTGGAGGAAATGCCTCTTACGCCCAACGGGAAGGTGGATCGAAAGGCCCTGCCTCTGCCGGAAGTCCGGAATGCCGCGTATGAACCTCTGAAGGGATCTGTCGAGGAGATCACAGCGGAATGCTTTGCCCGTGTGCTCAATATTCCGCTGAGGATAAGTGCCATAGACGAATTCTTTGCCCTGGGAGGAGATTCCATTAAGGCGATCCGTCTGGTTTCAATGATGCGTCAGAAGGGTCTCTCCATATCTGTTTCGGAAGTGATGAAACATCGTACCGTACGCGCTGTTGCGGCTGCCGCTTTGTGGGATAACGGCAAAAATACCATTTCACAGGACGCCCTGGAAGGAGAGATCCGGTCGAACGGAATCATTTCTTTCTTTGCTGCACTGCGCATGCCGCATGCTTCCCATTTTAATCAGAGTTTTGCACTGAGGTGCCGGGAGAGAGTTGATCGCGGTGCATTGGAAAAAGTGCTGGGAACGCTTACGACTCATCATGACATGCTCCGAGCCGTACTGAAGAACGGACAGCTTTGTGTGAAGGCGGTCGGGAGTGGGGAAAATCATTATACGCTGGAAGAATGCAGCGTATCTGATCATAAAGAACTGACCTGTTATGCGGACCACCTCCAGAGGAGTATCGATCTGGAGGAAGGGCCGATTCTGAAAGCCGGTATCTTTCATCTGCCCGGTGAAGATATCCTTGTACTGATCTGTCATCATATCGCGGTGGATGGGATCTCCTGGCGGATTCTCCTGGAGGATCTCGAGAAGGCCTATGCACAGGCTGCCACCGGAGGGGAGATCCGTCTTCCTCGGAAGACTCATTCGTTCGGACATTATACGGAAGCTCTGTTCCGATACCGTGACAGCTATCTTCTGCTTCGGGAAAAGTCCTACTGGAAGTCCGTCCAGAGTCAGCTGGAGAAACTGCCGCAGGGCGGGAAGATTGTAAAGGGGCGCAGGGCGTATACGGAAAAGATTCTGACTTCATCAGCCGTACGTCATCTGATCACCGATGCCAACCGGGCATACCATACCGAGGTCAACGATCTGCTGATTACCGCATATGCAGAGGCATATCGGAGGGTTACCGGAAAAGACGGATGCTCCATAAACATGGAGGGACACGGCAGAGAAGAACTGCATGAACCGGTTGTCATTGATCGTACGGTCGGATGGTTTACCTCGGTATATCCGGTGGTGATATCCGGACTGCAGGGTGAACTGCGTTATGATATCCGGCTGGTCAAGGAAACTCTTCGGGCTGTGCCGAATAAAGGAATGGGGTACGGCGTACTTCAGTGGATAACTTCCGGAGAAGGAGATGAAAATCTCCGTACGGATCTTATACCCGAACTGAGCTTCAACTATCTGGGCGAATTTGCGGAAGGCGGAGAGGATCCTGGTATGTTCCGTATTGCGGAAGATGTATCATCCGGTACAGCAATGAACATAGAGGGATTTACGTCTTCTTCCTA
>JABUSX010000449.1 GCA_021442545.1 Eubacterium sp.
TTATAATATCTTTCATAATTTACTGTGCCAGTTCATCAATGAATCTGCGGACTGCACCGAGTCCTACCATCTTCACAGGTGTATCCTCGTCGATTACAAGTGTAGGTGCCTGACGGATAGCGTATTTATAAGCCATTTCAGGTTTATCCTCGGCAAGTACTTTAGTATAGATAACACCGGCTTCTTCTAATAATTTCTCGGCCTGTTTGCAGTTCGGGCAGGTCTTTGTTGCAAAAAGCAGGATCTCGCCGCCGGTCTGTTCCGGAGCCTGCGTTTCGGCGCAGACTGCTTTCTGTTCCGGTGCTGCCTGCTCCGCTGCAGGCTGCTCGTCCGCTGCCTCAGGTGCGGGAACGGCCCTGTTCAGGCGGCTGTTTGACAGGTCGTAGACCTTTCTGTCCTTAAATTCCTGTGCCTTGCCGTCGTTCCAGTTCTGGACCGGACGATAGTAGCCCGTGATCCGGCTGTAGACTTCGGTCTTGTTGCCGCAGGTCGGGCACTCATAGACTTCGCCGGTGATATAGCCATGATCCTTGCAGACCGAATAGGTCGGCGACATGGTGTAATACGGCAGTCTGTAGTTTTCGGCGATCTTCCGCACAAGAGATGCCGCTTCCTTCCAGGAACCCAGTTTCTCGCCGAGGAAGGCATGGAACACGGTGCCGGAGGTATAGAGAGTCTGAAGTTCATCCTGCACATCCAGAGCCGAGAAGATATCTTCGGTATAACCGACCGGAAGATGAGAGGAATTGGTATAATACGGCGTTCCGTTCTGGTTCGCTGTGATGATATCGGGGAAGTTTTCCTTATCGTGCTTTGCGAAGCGGTAGGTCGTGGACTCGGCCGGCGTTGCTTCGAGGTTGTAAAGATCCCCGTATTTTTCCTGATAATCCGACAGTCTCTCCCGCATATGATTCAGCACTTCCTTGGCGAATTCCTGCGTCTCCTCACTGGTCAGGTCCTTCTTCAGCCAGCATGCGTTCAGACCGACTTCGTTCATTCCGATCAGGCCGATGGTGGAGAAATGGTTGCTGAAGGTGCCCAGATACCGCTTCGTATAAGGATAGAGACCGGAATCCAGAAGCTTCGTGATGACGGTTCTCTTCGTCTTAAGGCTGCGTGCCGAAAGATCCATCAGGTAATCCAGACGGCTGAAGAAATCCGCCTTATCGGAGGCCTGGTAGGCGATCCGCGGAAGGTTGATCGTCACAACGCCTACGGAGCCTGTTGACTCACCGCTTCCGAAGTAGCCGCCGGATTTCTTGCGCAGTTCACGCAGATCCAGACGCAGCCGGCAGCACATGGAACGTACGTCGTTCGGTTCCATGTCCGAATTGATGTAGTTTGAGAAATAGGGAGTACCGTACTTCGCTGTCATTTCGAAGAGCAGCTTGTTGTTTTCCGTCTCGCCCCAGTTGAAATCCTTTGTGATGGAATAGGTGGGGATGGGATACTGGAAACCGCGGCCGTTGGCATCGCCCTCG
>JABUSX010000466.1 GCA_021442545.1 Eubacterium sp.
TCGCAGATGATCGCGCTGTATGCCGTGATCATGGTCGGCATGTCCTACCAGATGCCGGTGAGCACAGGCATCATCCGGGCAGGAGGAGATACGGTATTTCATATGCGCCTGACGATCATCAGCATCTGGTGCGTGGTGATTCCGCTGACCTTCCTGGCCGTGTTTGTATGGCACGCGCCCGTGATTCTGGTCGTACTATGCGTACAGTCCGATCAGCTGTTCAAATGTGTGCCGGTGTTCTTCCGGTTCCGGAAATATAAGTGGATCCATAAACTGACAAGGGATTAAGGGATTGTATAAGAGATCGTATGCAGGAAAACTGCCCGCAGCTTCCATAACAGCGGCGGGCAGTTTTTATGCCTGGATTTTCATTTTGTGATTTTTCCAGACTTTCATTTTGTGGTCTGTCTGGATTTCTTGTGATTCGCTCAGACTTTCTTTTTGCAGCTTATCCTGTACTCCTTCGGCAGCATACCGTACGTATTATGAAATAACCTGGAAAAATATCCGGCATCCGCATAGCCGACCTGTGATGCGACCTGTCCGATTCCGAGATCCGTGCGCTCAAGCAGCCACGCAGCCTGCTCAAGCCGATGGTGGGCTATGATCTGTGAAAAGGTCATGCCGGTCTTTTTCCGGATCAGGCGGCTTAAATATGCAGGAGCATAGCTGAAAGCTTCGCATAATTTGTCAAAGGTAATGGTATCGCTGTGATCCTGAATGTACTGAAGGATTTTTAAAGCCTGATCCTGACGATCCGTATTCGAAGATGTGGAAATATGTTCGCTGTGTTCCCGGAGCAGGTGAACAAGCAGAAAACTCAGACAGCTGGTCAGAGATGTCTGCCATCCCAAAGGACGCTTTGAATATTCCTGATACATCCTGCAGATCAGATAGGAAACCCTCTCGTCATCACCGGTATGAAAAATAACCATTGGGGATTCGCCGTCCCCATAGAGGATGCGGCTGAAATAGGATTCCAGTATGTTCTGCTGCTGCAGAGCAAGGGAAAAGTATCTGCTGAAGTCGGATTTCGTAAGCAGGATATTTACAGCCAGCAGATCATCACTGTTGGAAAGAATCATATGCGGAATCCCGTACTGCCAGAAACACAGGTCTCCGCTTTTGATCGAATAGCTTTGATTGTCACAGATATGCCGGCAGTTTCCCCGCAGAACATAGAAAAACTCAAAGAATTCATGCACATGCTTTCTGGGAGGCAGATACCGGATATGCTTTGTAACATGGACCGGGGTCTCATCTGAACGGGATCGCGGAGAACGCAGAGTCAGCACGTCATATTTTCCCGAAGAAGAGACCTCCATGATCTCCTTAAATCTGTTTTCTGCAGGATCGCTCGTCTGAACAGGAAGAGATACTTCTTCGGAAAGAGTATTGCCGGCGTTATGAACGGATGAGCTGTCTTTCTTGTAATAAGCATTCCTTAAAGCAGTTTCGATGGGTAGAAAGGCGTTTAGTT
>JABUSX010000278.1 GCA_021442545.1 Eubacterium sp.
AATAATTCCTATAATTGCAGATTTTCTTTCCGCGATTGCAGATGCTTAATTCCGTAACTGCAGATGTTTAGCTCTAAAATTGCAGATAATTAATTCTATGATTATTGAAACGCAGTTCCCTGATATGAATGAAATCCGGCATAAAAAACCCTGCCGGTTCGTGCGGCAGGGCATTTGACAGAATCTGAAAGTCTGATTTGTTCGTGATAACCGGGAAACGGGTGAACAGAGACAGCCTTCACCACAACCCCATAACAGACTGCATAAGCAGGCTGACGGCGGTGATGCCGATCCAGCAGATCGCGCCGAGCAGCAGCGGCTTGCCGCCTGTTTTGACAAGGCGCACAATGTCGCTGTTCAGGCCGATGGCCGCCATCGCCAGGATGATAAAGAATTTGCTGAGTTCCTTCAGAGGACTGAAGACCGAAACGTCGGCGCCGCAGTTGACGGCAATGGTCGTGATGACCGAAGCGATGATGAAAAAGAGGATGAAGAGGGGGAAAGCCCGGCTCAGTTTGAAGGAGCTCGCGCCGCTTTCGCCCGCCGCTTTTTGTTTTTTCGCCGTGATCAGGGCCAGAACCAGAGTGATCGGGATGATGGCGAGCGTCCTTGTGAGTTTGACCGTGACCGCCTTATCCAGCGTCTGGTTTCCGAGGCCGAACATGCTGTCCCAGGTGGATGCGGCCGCCGTGACGGAGGACGTATCGTTCACGGCCGTGCCGGCGAAGATGCCGAAGGCCTCGCCGGAAGTCGTGTCCATGCCGATCAGCTGACCGAAGATCGGGAAGAGGATCGCCGCCAGAACGTTAAAGAAAAAGATGACGGAGATGGCCTGCGCCACCTCATCGTCCTCGGCGCCGATGACAGGTGCTGTGGCCGCAATGGCAGAACCGCCGCAGATCGAAGAACCCACCCCGACGAGCGTAGCCGTCTTGCCCGGGATCTTCAGCGCCTTCTGAAGAACGAAGGCCAGGATCAGCGACGTGGCGATCGTGCAGACGATGATCGGCAGTGACTGCTTTCCCGTCAGCAGGATCACGTTCAGATCCAGACCGAAGCCCAGCAGCACGACAGCCGCCTGCAGAATATACTTGGAAGTAAATGCGATGCCGCTCTGCGCAGCTCCCTTGTTTTTCCACCGCGTTGTGATCACCATGCCGATCAGGATCGCAAAAACAGGCCCTCCGATGACCGGAAATGCTTTGCCCAGAAGCCAGGACGGAACCGCGATGGCAAGACAGATCAGGACGCCCGGTATTTTATTCGCAATGTTTTTCATGATGATCTCCGTAAAAGTAAAAACGTGGTTGAAGGTGTGCGGTTCAGGCAGAACAGGGCAGAACGGCGCAGACTGCAATATTGAAGTATTCCGCCCGGTGGAGTAGTATCAGAGGTAACGGAAAATTGAAGTTTGTCACGATACGCATCCTGATTCTGGATAGTACCAAAGGGCATAAAAACGAAATTCTTTTGT
>JABUSX010000225.1 GCA_021442545.1 Eubacterium sp.
CGATGTTTTTGATCCGTTTGACTACGCGGCACTGGGACATATTCACCGTCCTCAGCGAGTGGGACGTGATGAGGTTCGTTATGCCGGTTCGCCTCTGAAATATTCTCTTAGTGAAGTGCATAGTGAGAAATCCGTCCCGATCATCACGTGCAGAGAAAAAGGAAACGTGGAGATCGAACTGGTACCTCTTCGTCCGCTTAGGGAAATGAGGCACCTCAGGGGAAAAATGGGCGAACTGCTGGATAAAAAGAATGTAAATAACGAGCAGGATTTTATTTATGCTACGTTGACAGATGAAGATTTTATTGATGATGTGATGGGAATCTTCCGGCAGGTGTATCCGAACACGGTAATGATCGATTATGACAATTCTCACACCAGAGAAATTGAGCAGGTGGATATTTCCGGAGTCGCTGAGAACAAATCCTTTTCAGAACTGATCGGTGACTTTTATCGTATGGTTTACGGCTGTGAGATCTCTGAGGAAGAGATGAATGTGATGCGTGACGCGGCCAGAGAGGCAGGTGTGATCAATGAAGCCGATTAAGTTAGTTATCAGTGCATTCGGGCCGTATGCCGGCAGGGTTCCGGATATTGACTTCGACAAATTTGAAGAAAAGGGTCTGTTTCTTGTATCCGGAGATACCGGTGCGGGAAAGACGACGATTTTTGATGCGATCTGCTTTGCGTTGTACGGAACCACGAGCGGTACTTACAGAGATGCCAAAAACCTGCGGAGTGAATATGCGAAAGACAATACAGAGACGTTTGTTGAATTTCATTTTTCACACCAGGGAAAGAAGTACAGTATTTACAGAGAGCCCAATTACGAGAGAAGGAAACTGCGGGGAGAGGGCGTAACAAAACATACAGGAAAGGTCATCCTGACTGAAGAAGGATGCAGCCCGATTGAAGGCATTAAGCCTGTCAACAATGCGGTAAAAGATCTGCTGCATATCGATGAAAAGCAGTTCAAACAGATCGTGATGATTGCACAGGGTGAATTCTGGCAGCTGCTGAATGCGAAAACAGACGAGAGAACGGTCATCCTGCGTTCCATCTTTCAGACAGACGGATACAACAGCATCGGTTTCAAATTAGCTGACCGAGAGAAAAACAGTAAGAAAGCCATGGATGATGCAGAAAGCAGCATGATCCAGTTTTTTAAAGGCGTAAAACCTGCAGATGATGAACAATTGAAAGCGAAACTGGAAACATACCAGGAAAATGCAAAACAGTACATAAATTCAGAAAAACTGAATGAATTGCTGGACATGATCGACCGCACGATTCAGTTTGATGAAAAAACGAAGGACCAGATAGCCGAAGACCTGAAAAGTGCAACAACTAAATACAATGATCTCATCGGAAGACTGGGAAATGCGCAGGATAATAACCGGTTCATTGAGAATCTGAACAAACTGAAGAGTGAAAAGATCCGGCTGGATGATCAGAAAGAATAAATGGAATAAA
>JABUSX010000312.1 GCA_021442545.1 Eubacterium sp.
GTACTGATCTGAAACGTCCTGGTTTATGACCATTATTTCTCTTTACGTTTCAAAGATTCTGCGTTCTGTACTGATCTGAAACGTCCTGGTTTATGACCATTATTTCTCTCTACGTTTCAAAGATTCTGCGTTCTGTACCATATTGAGGTATTTCTTTTCGTAATATCCGTACTCTTCCCCGGGAAAATTCCTGTATTTCGTGTAAATTCAGATGATCACCACATCAGATCATACGCGCCGATGGACTCCATCATCTCTCTGACTTCGCCCATGGGATCGTTGACTGTTTCCCAGTCACCCTTTCGAATCATCATCGTCTCACGATTCTCTGTTGTATAAGGAGCCCATCCGTGTTCACCGATCGAGGGATCTCCGGTGGCGGCGAAGACGATCCATGCTCCCTGCGTCTCGCCGGCAACATTTCTGTCAACCTCACCGGCATAGATGCCGTCGTCCAGGTTGTTGAATACATATGCCAGTTCTACTGCGTGAACCGCACTCTTGTAGTATTTTTCCAGAGTGGAGGGAACATCCCAGTAATACATGTATACGGTGCCGCCGAGATCTGCATATCTGTCTGCAAATCTGTTGTGGTCAAGCCTCCAGGACTCCGTACAGAACTTCGACTTGGTAAGTGCATCCTTCGTTTCCGCATCCTTTGCATATTCCTCCGGAACCTTGGACTCCAGTATTTTATAGAGCTTGTCCATGGTGGCCTTGCCGGCATCGTCACAATCCTCATAGACTTCATCCCACAGCTCGTTCATTCCTTCGTACCAGCTGTCGAATTTTTCTTTGTCGGTTTCGCCTTCGGCATCTTCCTTGAAGTAATTCCATTCGTCGGCATTGGCTCCCAGCAGGATGGAAACACCGTCATTGATCTTTTCCTGCAGAGCAGCATCCCAGTCCTCTTCCTCCGGAATTACCACGCCGTCGCAGACCAGACCGCAGCACTCATCCGCGATCCAGTTTTCCGTATCCAGCTGAATCCACTCCTCGGCTGTGATATTTTTAAGTTCCTCCATGGTTTCGCAGCCCGATGCCTCGCAGATGTACTCCGCAAATTCCTGCGCATCTTCTATGTCGCCGACAGGCAGTCCGCCGCTCTCGATAATGGCCCGGTTAAAGAGCCCCTTTGCAAGAGGAGACACCAGCAGTGCCGATACGCTCCAGCCGCCGGCCGATTCGCCGAATATCGTGATATTGTCAGGATTTCCGCCGAAGTTCGCAATGTTCTTCTTGATCCACTGCAGAGCACACACGTGATCCCGGATCGCCAGGTTCAGATCCGTGTATTCCTCACCGCCCGGAATCTGCGAAAAATCCGCAAACCCCATAAGGCCCAGTCTGTAATTGCAGGTTACGATGATCGTATTTGTATTGTCCTTTGCAAAATTGTAGCCGTTGTACATGGGATCCGTTGTTCCGCCCCAGCCGTACGCACCACCATGGAAAAATACCATGACATTTTT
>JABUSX010000082.1 GCA_021442545.1 Eubacterium sp.
CACTTCGTGCTCCCGAAATCCTGCAAACATTCGAATTCCGCTCATTTTTCTTCGAAAAATGGCTGCATTCTCATGTTTGTTCGGGTTCCAATGTCATGAACCGGTATGCAAGCATCCCGTTCATAACCTTTGAACCCTTGTATCATACCATATTTGTGTTATGATATGAACTGGTGTCTTGTTGTGTTTGGGTGACAACGGATGGTTTTTTTCTGTTGCGGCCGGATATCGGGCAGATGGGGCTGCTTTTTTCTGCCGTGTTTGGGCATCTAATTCTTTTGGAGTGTTTTTTATATGAAGTTAAAGACTTGGCATAAGGTTCTGATTGCGCTTGCGATCGGAATTCTGATCGGCATTATTGCGGGCTGCGTGAGCGGGGGCCGCATTGCCAGAAATATGAACGATTACACGAGTTCGGAATCGAAGAAGGAGGAGAAGGAAAAGGTAAAACCGACGGTTACGCCGACTCCGGAGATTTCGTCTTCTTCGGTTTCGGAGAGTTCGGAGGAGGCTGTGGATCCGGAGGAGTATAAGGAGTATCTTTCGGAGGCTTCCGAAGAGCTTTCAACTGAGACCGGGAATATCAATAATCTGAGCATTTATAAGGAACTGTATTCTGAACTGGTGAACGGCAATTATCCGCGGCATGATTATGATACGTCGGCTTTCGGTGTTTCGGAAAAGACCGGAAAGCGGGAGTATCTGGATACAAAGAATTATGTTTCACGGAGCGGCATCGATGTTTCGGAGTATAACGGAGAGGTTGACTGGACGAAGGTCAGGGATGCGGGATATGAGTTTGTTTTCATCCGCTTGGGTTACCGCGGCTATGAGTCCGGACATCTGAATCTGGATGTGTATTTCAAACAGAATCTGGAGGGCGCGAAGGCGGCCGGCCTGGATGTCGGCGTGTATTTCTTTTCCCAGGCGATCTCCCGGGAAGAGGCACGGGAAGAGGCGGCTTATGTGATCGAGAATCTCGGGGGAACGGAGCTTCAGCTGCCGATCATGTATGACTGTGAAGTGATCAGTTTCGATAAGGCGCGCACGGATAATCAGACCGGAAAAGAGGTTTCGGAAAATACGGCAGAGTTTTGTGCGGCGATCGAGAAGGCGGGATACCGGGCCGGCTATTATGCGAATCTGAAGTGGGAGTTTTTCATGCTGGACATGGAGCTCCTCAAGGATTATGAGGTCTGGTTTGCCGGTTATGAGGAGCTTCCGTCGACCCCGTATAAGTTTAATTACTGGCAGTATTCCGATAAGGGGGAAGTGCCCGGAATCGCTGCCGAGACGGATCTGAATCTGCAGATGATTCCTGCGGATCAGGTGAAGGAAGATACAAAGAAGGCTGAGGAGCAGCAGGCCGGACAACAGCAGGCCGAACAGCAGCAGACCGGACAGCAGCAGACCGGACAGCAGCAGGCCGAACAACAGCAGGCTGAGCAGCAGTAAGCCGGG
>JABUSX010000336.1 GCA_021442545.1 Eubacterium sp.
CTTCCTGACAATACGGCAGACGAATCATCACGACCGTCTGCCGTTTTACTGCCTGAAATTTTTCACCGGATGAATCTGTTTTTACACCGCAAAAGAATCTCTCCCTGCGGATCTCATTCCGGTTTTTGTATCCTTGCTTTTAAGTGCTTAATAAATCTCTTTTCTCTTATTACGCAGCGTCATATGTCTGGGCAGTCCGCCTACGTAGTAGGGCGGCAGCGTTCCTATCACGAGCGGAGACACATACTTGATGAAATCTTCCGTTACATTGGTGCCGTCCTTGGTGATCCAGCTGCGCGGCATCTTCTTTTCGATGTTTGCGATATCCGCGATGTTCGTGGCTTCATAGAAGCAGTTGTACGGAACACGGCGCGGAACACGGAGTGTGATCATCTTTGCGCTTTCGCCGCTGATCGCGGTCTCGCATGCAATGTAGCCGGCGCTGTATGCTTCTTCGACGTCGGTGCGGGAAGCCAGATGTGTGGCGCAGCGCTGCAGGAGCGAAAGGTCCACAACACGGGGATTGATTCCGAAGTTGTCGGCAACCAGGCGGAACAGAGAATAGCCGCAACCGGAAAGATGCTTGTGGCCGAACGCATCAACGAGCGCATTCTCGTTGGCCAGTTCGCAGACCAGCGTGCCGTCCGCAAGATGAATACCTTCGGAAACGCAGACAACGATCGATTTTTTCGTTTTGATCAGCTTATCCATGCGGGCCAGGAAATCTTCGATGTTAAAGTTGACTTCCGGCAGATAGATCAGGTCGGGACCTGTGCAGTCCGTATCGCGGGCAAGAGCCGAAGCGGCTGTCAGCCATCCGGCGTTCCGTCCCATGATCTCCACGATCACAATACGCGGATCCTTGCCGGCAAAGCTTTCGTTATCGCAGATCATTTCCTTCACGCAGGTTCCGATAAACTTGGCAGCGGAGCCGTAGCCGGGTGTATGGTCCGTAATGGCCAGGTCGTTGTCGATCGTCTTCGGAATACCGACAAACTTCTGATTGCGGCCGGTTCTTTCGGCATATTCGCTCAGCTTCAGGATCGTATCCATCGAATCATTTCCGCCGTTGTAAAGGAAATACTCGATATCCATTTCGTCCATGTACTCGAACATGGATTCATACAGATCTTCGTTTCCTTCGATCTTCGGCAGTTTGTAACGGCAGGATCCGAGGAAGGCTGCCGGTGTGCGCTTCAGAAGAGACAGATCATTGACGTCCACCAGATACTCATCCATATCGATCAGGTCATGCTTGATGAATCCGTCAATACCATGATGCATGCCGAATATTTTTTTGATTCCCTTGTCCATTGCGCAGCGGATCGCGCCGGCAAGGCTGGCATTAATAACCGCTGTCGGGCCTCCGGATTGTCCGATGACTACATTACCCATAAAAAATCCTCCTGTAAAAACCTTTCATTTGTTTCTTAAATTGATGAAACTATCAAATTAATT
>JABUSX010000142.1 GCA_021442545.1 Eubacterium sp.
TATATTGTTCATGATCTTATTCCTTTATGTGATTTATCAGTTGTACGTATAATAGGCGGAGCAGGTTCCTTCCCCGGAAACCATGCAGGCACCAACCGGATGATCCGGTGTGCAGACCTTTCCGAAGAGCGGACAGTCTGCAGGGAGGCAGGCACCGCGCAGGATATCGCCGCAGCGGCAGGCGGGATGCGAACGGCCTGTAAGAGCGGGAAGGTCAAATTTGATCCGCGCGTCGTATGCCGACCATTTTTCTTTCAGCCTCAGACCGGAATCTTTCATGCTGCCGATTCCGCGCCACTCGGCATCACAGGGTTCCATGTATTCTTCAATGATCTTCATGGCAGCCGGGTTTCCTTCGTCCCGGACGACTCTGGGATAACAGTTTTCAAAAAACGGTTCTCCTGTTTTTGCACGAAGAACGATTGCGGCGATCGCCGTTGTAAGCTCGGCAGCCGTGAAACCGGCGACGACACCGCTGACACCTTTTTCCCGGAGTTCGCGGCAGATACCGGTTCCGGTTATGGCGTGTACATGACCGGGATAGAGAAATACATCGGTCGAACCGGCCATGGCCCGATAGGCTTCGGGCATGGTCTTGTTGGATGTAAGAATCGCATAATTCCGGATTCCGTCCTGTTCTGCGGCACGGACGCTCAGGCAGTCGGCCGGTGTGGTTGTTTCAAAACCGACCGAAAGGAAGACGACCTGTTTTTCGGGATGCTCTCTGGCATATGCCTCCGCATCGAGAGGGGAATAGACGGTCATGACTTCTCCGCCTGCTGCGCGGACATCGGCCAGGCTGCGTTCCGTACCCGGGACCCGCACGAGGTCTCCGAAGGTGCAGATGGTCACATTTTTCTCCGCCGCGAGCAGCACGGCTTCATCAATGTAGGACGTCGGGGTAACGCAGACGGGACAGCCGGGCCCCGAGATCATGGTAATGTGATCCGGCAGGATCTTTCGGATGCCGAGCCGGAAGATCTCATGGGTATGTGTTCCGCAGACTTCCATGATCCGCAGCGGCGGGCAGTCCGTATTCCGGATGATATCAACAGCTTTCTGAATTATATTTTTCATAAAAAAGCTCCATTTGTTCGAATGCTCAGTTCAGTTTCAGAAATCCTTCCAGCAGACCTTCGGATTCCGGAACGTCTTCTTCCGTGATCCGTGCAATGGCTGCACCGGCATGGACCATAACATAGTCACCGGGCTGCAGATCGTCGAGAAGCATGGAAGAAACACTGCGTTTTGCCCCGGAGGCGTCTACGATCACCGTATCATCCTGAACTTTTACAACTCTTGCGGATAAACCTACACACATAAAATATCTCCTTCATTTTTTCTGAAAATGTGGTTTTCATTTCTCAAAAGGTATTCATCTTTACCGGAAAATCAGATGCTGATTTTCTGCATGGCATAGAGTGCCTGCCCGAGTGCGATGCCTCCGTCGTT
>JABUSX010000087.1 GCA_021442545.1 Eubacterium sp.
ATTTTCATTTTCACGTTTCTCCATCTCGTTTTCTTTCATCCGGATCTGCGTAAGATCCTGTTCTTTTCCGGATCCGCGTAAGATACTGTTCTTTTCCGAATCTGCGTAAGATACTGTTCTTTTCCGGATCTGCATAAGATACTGTTCTTTTCCGCATCTTCGTAAGATACTGTTCTTTTCCGGATCCACCGCAGGACCACCTTTTCATCTCTTCAGATTCTGTTTCCGGATTTCTTCCTCATCCATGAATATCTATATCTTTTTTTTCGACTGCGGCTTCTTTTTCAGTATTTTCACCCTTGCCGCAGGTCATTTTTCCTCGCATGCAGACCTTCCTCTGAATGGCCTGCTGTCTGCAGATCCCTGCACATTCCCCGCATTGGATGCATTCCGCATCACCCGGCTTCTGAATATCCATTTTGCAGTAACGGACACAGGCGCCACAATGGCTGCACTTCGATTCATCCACCTTGATTCCGAACAGACTCACTTTGGCAAAGAGGGCATATAAGGCACCGAGGGGACAGATGAAACGGCAGAATCCCCGGTAAATAAAGATCACACCTCCCAGGAAAAAGACCATAAGCGCGATCTTCCATGCAAAAAGTGCTCCGGTCATACTCTGCAGATCGGGACTGCTGCTGACGAGCAGGATCCCCCCTTCCAGCGTACCGGCCGGACAGATATATTTACAGAATGCCGGAACGGGCAGACCGTCTGCGAGGCCGAACCAAAGAGGCAGGAAGATGACAAAAATCACCAGAATTACATACTTGAGTTTGCTCAGATAACGCGTCCACCTGCTCTTTTTGATTTTCGGAAGAGGAATCTTGTAAAGAAGTTCCTGAATGAGCCCGAAGGGACAGAGAAACCCGCAGACAACCCTTCCCAGAAGCAGGCCGAAAAGAAGCAGTATCCCGAGAATATACAGCGGCAGTCTGTAATTGACCGCGGAAAGTGCGTTCTGCAGACTGCCCAAAGGACAGGAACCGATTGCGCCCGGACAGGAATAACAATTCAGACCGGGAACGCAGATCCCCTTGATCTGTCCCCTGAATATGGAAGCATCTCCGAAGCCCTTCAGGTTGGCGTTGTAGATCAGCGCCGCGAGAAGCTGTATGCATTTCCGGCGAAAAGCCTGCTTTTTCTGTTTCAGCTTATCCAATCCCGATACACTCCAGACAAATGTGCGTGGCCTTATTCAGCGTCACCTGAAAATCACCCTGACAGATACCGGCAATCACCAGGGTAATCCCCGCTGCCAGAAGAATGATCCGGACAAGATTTTTCCGTTTCCTTCTTTCCTTACTCATATCCGATCATGTACCCTTTACCAAGAGGAAATTAAAATATAAAAAAAGAGCCGGAAATCAGACTCGAACTGACGACCCCTTCATTACGAGTGAAGTGCTCTACCAACTGAGCTATTCCGGCA
>JABUSX010000189.1 GCA_021442545.1 Eubacterium sp.
CTGCCGGGTAATACTCTGACAGAAAAAGGAAAGAAAAACATGTTATATATTCAGGACTGGCATGAGGGCATGCGTGTTGCGGGAATCTGGCTTTGCAAGTCCAAAAATGCAGCTACGACAAAAAACGGAAAAGCCTATGAGAATCTGATACTGATGGACAAGACCGGAACGGTCGAAGCCAAGATCTGGGATCCGGATGATCCGGCGATCGATGAGTTTGATGCGCTGGATTACGTTGAGATAATCGGAGACATCAGCCGGTACAACGGCGTTATGCAGATCTCTTTGAAACGTGCCCGCAAAGCACGGGAGGGTGAATATGATCCGGTGGATTATCTGCCGGTTTCGGAACTGAATATTGATAAAATGTATGAGGCACTGCTGGGTTATATTGAAAAGGTAAAAGACCCGCATTTAGCGGCACTGCTGAAGTATTATTTTGTTGAAGATGAAGAATTCAAAGCCCGTTTTTGCGCATCTTCTGCGGCCAAGACGGTTCACCATGCCTTTGTGGGAGGATTGCTGCAGCATACGCTGTATGTGACGATCCTCTGCAATTTCTTCTGCAACTGCTACTCCGTATTAAACCGGGATCTGCTGCTTACGGCGGCAATCTGTCACGATATCGGAAAAACGAAGGAACTGTCTGAATTTCCGCAGAATGAGTATACGGACGACGGACAGCTGCTCGGACACATCATGATCGGGGCGGAAATGATCCACGATACCGCAAAGACGATTCCGGGCTTTCCGGAGAAACTGGAAAGCGATCTGAAGCATTGCATTCTGTCCCATCACGGGGAATTTGAATACGGATCTCCGAAAAAACCGGCTCTTGCGGAGGCACTGGCTTTGAACCTGGCGGACAACACGGATGCCCGTATGGAGATGGTTACGGAACTGTTTAAGGCAAATGACCAGAAAAAAGGAGCAGAATGGCTCGGTTTTCACCGGTTCCTGGATTCCAACATCCGCAGGACAGGGTCCCTGGAAAAATAAGGGAAAATAAGAAAGGCGGCAGTTTTTTGGAAATTCTGAAAAAAAATGAACATGTGACGGTACGGATCATGGATCTGTCGCGTGAAGGCGAAGGCATCGGAAAAGTCGATGGCTTCGCACTTTTTGTAAAAGATACAGTCCCCGGCGATGTGGCAGAGGTGCTTGTGACCAAAGTCAAAAAGCAGTATGGCTACGGCCGCCTGCTTAGGATTCTGGAACCTTCGGAAAAACGGACGGAACCGGCCTGCCCCGTAGCCGGTCCCTGCGGCGGATGCAGACTTCAGATGCTGCGCTATGAAGAACAGCTTCGGCTGAAAGAACGGATCGTGAAGGATGCGTTGGAGCGGATCGGAGGGGTTCAGTTCAACTGTTCGGAGACAACAGAGAACAGCCGTGTTTCTGCGGAAGTTTCAGATTCCGGTCT
>JABUSX010000325.1 GCA_021442545.1 Eubacterium sp.
CATAAAGCACTGCCGCGCCCTGAATGGTATCTTCTTCAAAATTCCAGGGAACGGTACATAATTCATCTTTAAACCAGCCTTCAAAGATCCAGCCTTCCTCATATGGTTCATCCGGTTCTTCCGCAAAGCTGCCCATCTGCAGAGGCTGTGAAGGAACCTGTCCGCCGTGACCGTTCATTTCGAAGGAAAGTTCATAGAATACCAGGTAATCATCTATTTCTTCACCGGACGCATCAGATCCGTACAGAAACTCCTCTGCATCCTCATTGGAAACATTCTCCGAATACGCTGCAGCGGCTTCATCGGACAGCGCATCTGCTTCCTGATAAAGAACGGCTGCTGCATCTGTTTCCTCAACGTCTGCCGTTTCCGCAAAGACAAGCGTAGGCAGAAGCGTCACGATCATGCAGATCACGATCAGTATGCTGACCAGCCTTGCTCCCATTTTCCTCCGTTTCATTTCGTTCCCTCCACTCTTAAAAGCTCTTCCTCAACTCATTTTTCGGCTGAATTATTTACAGGCTGCCGACACTGCATCTCTGACGCAGAAAACCACCTGTCTTCTTCCCCATAAAGATATCTTTTTATTATTTAAAAATTCAAAACAGAAAAAGCACCCGGGCCCGTAAGAATACGAGCCGGATGCCTTATGGCCGGCTATTAACATGAATACACGACTGAAAATCCGTGAAACTACCGCTTGCTTGCTTGCTTGCTTGCTTGCTTGCTTAAGGATTGTACGCACTGACATCAAAAGATCAAGTCCTTTACTAAAGATAAGATCGATCCCGATACTTTTCGTCAAAAACCATCACTGCAGATATGTTTTACCATTCTTTAGTATATCTGTCCTTCCCGGTTTTATCAATAATACACATATATTTTTATGCCATTATCAGATTTTTTTAAGTTTTGCATAACATTTCATATATACATCCCTCCTGTGCATTTTCAACTTCCGGGCTGCACCTTCTGAAAATGATATGCTTTTGTTTATCCGTATCATCTTCTCAATAAGCAAAGATCCCCTTCGTATGAAAATTCGGTCTTGACTCGGTTTTTCAACTGCCGCAGAATGGAATACGAGTTTTTTATAAAGGAGAAAATATACATGATCGTAGTACTGAAATCAAATACCGATCCGAACAGACAGAACCAGCTCATTGAGTGGTTTAAGAATATGAATCTGGGCGTTCACATTTCCGTGGGCGAGAACTCTACCGTACTGGGCCTGATCGGCGATACGAGCAAGGTCGATCCGGAACTCGTTAAGAGTCTGGACATTGTTGAAACCGTAAAACGGGTCTCGGAGACCTTTAAATGCTGCAACAGGAAATTCCACCCGGAAGATACGGTGATTGAAATCGGCGGCAGCAGGATCGGCGGCGGCCATTTCTGCATCATGGCAGGTCCCTGCTC
>JABUSX010000412.1 GCA_021442545.1 Eubacterium sp.
GTGCCGGAAATATGGATTCGATGGTGAATCATTACACGGTCTCGAAACATCACCGAAGCACGGATGCCTATTCGCCCGGCGGCAAAACCGGAAAACGTCCCGATTATGCAGTGATCGTTTACTGCAATCTGATCCGCAGGAAATACAAAAAAATTCCGGTGATCATCGGCGGGATCGAAGCCAGCCTTCGCCGTCTCGCACATTACGATTACTGGTCGGACAAGCTGAAGCGTTCGATCCTGATGGATGCGGGTGCGGATCTTCTCATTTACGGAATGGGCGAGCTTTCGATCGCGGAAGCCGCGGATGCACTGGACAGCGGGATGCCCGTTGAAGAGATCACCTTTATCCGGGGAAGCGTTTATAAAACAAAAGATCCGGCAGCGGCGGGGACGGATGCCGTTATGCTTCCGGAATTTGATGAACTGCAGCGGGACAAACTGGCTTATGCACGCAGTTTCCGCGTGCAGTACCGGAATACGGACCCCATCACGGCAAAACCCCTGATCGAAAAATACGGAGAAAAGCGGTATGTGGTTCAGAATCCGCCGCAGCGGCCTCTCACAACGGAAGAATTCGATGCGGTTTATGAGCTTCCCTACTGCAATGCCGCACATCCGTCCTATGAAAAAGAAGGCGGCGTGCCGGCAATAAAAGAGATCCGGTTTTCGCTGACCAGCAGCAGGGGCTGTTTCGGTGCCTGCAGCTTCTGTTCGCTTGCCTTTCACCAGGGGAGGATGATCCAGGCAAGGAGCCATGAATCCCTTCTCAGAGAAGCGGAAGCCATGACCCGCGATCCGGATTTTAAAGGTTATATACATGATGTGGGCGGACCGACAGCCAATTTCCGGAAACCTTCCTGCGAAAAACAGAAGGAAAAGGGAATGTGCGCCGACCGTCAGTGCCTCTATCCCGAACCCTGCAGAAATCTGGTCGTGGATCATCGGGATTACAGAGAGCTGCTCAGAAAACTGCGGGCGCTGCCCGGTGTGAAGAAGGTATTTATCCGCTCCGGGATCCGTTTTGATTACCTGCTTGCCGACAAGGACGATGCCTTTCTGAAAGAACTCTGCAGACATCACATCAGCGGACAGCTCCGCGTCGCTCCGGAACATGTGACAGATCATGTTCTGGCACTCATGGGAAAGCCGAAGGCAAAGGTCTACCGGGAATTCTGCAGGCGTTTTGAAGCCGTCAGCAAAAAGTCCGGAGCGGAGCAGTACATCGTACCCTACCTGATCTCCTCTCATCCCGGTTCCGACATGAAGGACGCGATCGCGCTTGCGGAAAGCGTCCGGGACATGGGCTATATGCCGGAACAGGTGCAG
Source organism: Eubacterium sp. (assembly GCA_021442545.1). Classification (GTDB taxonomy): domain Bacteria; phylum Bacillota; class Clostridia; order Lachnospirales; family Lachnospiraceae; genus Bilifractor. The sequence goes on from JABUSX010000412.1 coordinate 1,329, forward strand.
GATTTTTATCCGACGCCGCTGACACTTTCGACCTGTATGTATTACACCGGGGTCGATCCGCGTACGATGAAAAAGGTGCATATTACGAAC
>JABUSX010000427.1 GCA_021442545.1 Eubacterium sp.
GCGGAGTTCATACGGGATATACTGATTCACTGAATTCAGCGTTTTCTGCGGAATTTATGTAAGATGCGCTGATCCCCTGAGTTCAGCATTTTCTGTGAAATTTTTAAGGTATGTGCTGATTTCCTGAAGATACGTTTACCTCGGAAAGAAGATCGGTTCTATGAGTAAAAAACGCACAACCATGAAGGATATTGCCAGACTGGCCGGAGTCACGCAGGCTACGGTTTCATATGTCATCAACGGCACCGCCAATATTTCTGACGAAGTGAAGGAACGCGTAAACAAGGCAATCGAACAGCTCGATTACAGACCTAATTACAATGCGCGCGCACTGAAAACCAATACATCCAACGTCATCGGCATTATCCTCCCCGATATTGTAAATCAATACTATTCGCGCATGGCAAAATACCTCGAAAGCCTGCTGGTCAAGTCGAATCATCATACTATGATCTACACGACTTCCTATGATCCGGACCGTGAGGAAGAAATCATAAAACGTCTTCTGTCCTATGATGTACACGGAATTATTGTTCTGTATCAGCTGATAAATCCTCAGAACTGGGATATTCTGAAACGTTCCGGCAAAGAAATCGTTTCTCTTGAAGGCGGAACATACTGTTCACAGCTCGGAATCCCCAATCTTCATACGGACGGATTTTCCGGAGAATATGCCGCAGCAAAATATCTGCTGGATAAAGGCGTGAAAAGAATTGCCTTTATTCATCAGACTGCGATAAACGATACCCTTCAGAATCGATTTCTCGGTTACGTTAAGGCTATGCAGGAATCCGGCCTGTTCAATCCGCAGGACGTTTTTTATCTGGAAAACACGGCTGATTTTTACTCCGAATGTAAACGGATCGGTGCCCAGATTGCGGCTCAGCCTTATGACGGGATCCTTTCAACCTCAGATTCGATCGCCATTTCTCTCATTCGGCAGCTTCTGATCAACGGAAAGAAAGTCCCTGATGATGTCCGGATCATAGGTTTCGATAACGTTCCTCTGGCCGAACAGTTTATTCCGTCCTTAACTACAGTCTCTCAGCCGTCGGAAGAAATATGCAGACAGATTATTTCCATTCTGTTTCATGATCCTGAATCCGGTGAGCCTGATCCATCCCTGATAAAACCACAGCTGATCATAAGAGAATCCGCATAAATCAAAGTCTGCCCGTACAGGACAAATACGGCGCATCAACCCGCGTATATGCGGACGGATATGTATGACGAGACGTAGAGACTCTTAGTGCGGCAGAATCAGCGTCAGAGCCGGGGCGAGGACTGTCTGAGCGCCCCGGACGGACACTCCACATTTTTCACACATACATTCGGGCGCGAGTTCCGCAGAACCGGCTCTGCTTTTAGCTGATGATGCCGCGCTTAGAGACTCTTGTCGAGGAATCCCTTATCCGGA
>JABUSX010000477.1 GCA_021442545.1 Eubacterium sp.
GCCGCGATAAACCGGCCGCCGTCTCCGGTGCCCCAGATGTTTTGTCCGATGATGCCGGGTCCGTAGTATATTACGAGGAGCTGCAGCAGAAGAGGTGTTCCGCGGACGACCCAGATCACGACTTTCAGAAAGCCGGCAAGGGGTTTGAAGGGGCTCATGACGCCGAGGCTGATCACGAGTCCGAGGGGCAGTGCCATCAGCAGTGTCAGACCGAACAGCTTGCATGTCATCCCGAATCCGTTCAGCAGTTCCAGTGTTACCTGTGCAAACATGGTGTTTCCTTTCTGTTGCCTCAGTCAAAAAAACCATCAGTCTGCTCCACGCTTACGCATGCTGCAGACTGACGGTCTGTCGTTTCGCAGGGTCTTATTTCTGGATCAGAGCGGCCTGGAGTCCGTATTCTTCGGCGATTTTGCTGATGGTGCCGTCTTTGTAGAATTTATCCATTTCGCTGTCGATGTATTCGGCAAGGTCAGAGTCTTTGCGGCAGCCGATGCCGTATTCTTCTGTGGTCAGCTCGATCGTGTAGGTCAGGTTTTCATAATCTGTTCCTTCACCGACCATGGCGCCGGCCATCAGAGAATCGATGATGGCTGCATCGGAGGTTCCTGCGGATACTTCGAGCAGGGTATCGCTCTGTGCTGTTACACCGGTATAATTAAGTCCGAGTTCTTCGGCAATGGCTTCGCCGGCGGAGCCGCTTTCAACTGCAAAGTTGAGTTCTGCAAGGCTTGCTTCATCGGGATACTGATCGGCAACGTCGGCCGGCAGGATAACGATCTGCGCATTGTTGCAGTAGGGTTTCGAGCAGGACATGGCATTTTTGACTTCGTCTGTCAGTGTCATGCCGTTCCATACGCAGTCGATGCTCTTGCTGTCGAGTTCCATGATCTTGTTGTCCCAGTCGATCTCGATGAATTCTACGTCAACACCGAGGTCTTCTGCCACGAGTCTGGCAAGGTCTGCATCGAAGCCGATCCATTCGCCGTCGTCATCTTTGTAATCCATGGGGGCAAAGTCTGTGATGCCGATGATGAGACTGCCTTTGCCTTTGATGTAGTCGACATCGGATTCAGCTGCTTCTGCGGGTTTTGCTGCTGCTGTCATTGTTGCGATTGTTGCTATTGCCAGAAGTCCGGCCAGGATTTTCTTTTTCATTTTTGTTTGATCTCCTTTTGTTCTCTATCACGTAACCTCTTTACCACGATGCAGTAAAATGCACGGGTATAGTAACACAAGGCTTCGTTTCCGTCAAGGAATCGGGGTGGATTGTGTTTTTTCTTTGTTTGAGTTGATACGGCTCGTCTTGTTTTTGTTCCCCGGCCGGATATTCATCAAAAAATGGGAGAAACTTGATTTTTCAAGTTCCTCCCGATATAATCGAATTGGAAAGGTTATCGGATGTGCTATCCG
>JABUSX010000296.1 GCA_021442545.1 Eubacterium sp.
ATACTGAATCTTTTCATACACAGATCTTCCGGATACGGCTGCACATTCCCTTTAATACAGATCTTCCGGATACGGCTGCACAGTCCCTTTAATACGCAGATCTTCCGGATACAGCGAAATGAGGAGCATCGATCCACTGTCCTCTGTAATCCGGAACCAGATCTTTCATGACCGGATCTGCAGCGATCATATCAAATGCCTCTTTTTGTACAAGGTCAGTAAAGTCAGCTTCCTGTTTCAGATGTTTCACGTCTCCGATTTCCTTCGGTGTCATAAACCAGGATGCCGCCGTGATCTGTGCCTCCGGATTTACGGACAGGATCTCATTTCGGAAGGTTACGGCTGCAGCAGCCTGATGAACAATCAGGATCCGGACAGGTCCGGAAAGCATCTCTTTCCGTATCAGGTCACGTGCCGCAGGATCAAAGACCCGGTAGGGCAGTCCGCAGGTGCGCTTCAGGAATTTTGCGGCATCAAGACCGGAAGGAGAGACCACGAGGCTGTATAATTCGGTTTCCTGCTTCATCAAACCACAGGAACCGTTTAATGCTTCTGTCAGAAAATCAGATCCTGAAAATTCCCGGTTGTGGTCCATCGGGCTGTAACCCAGAAGGATCGGTCCGGTTTCGTCGTTTCGGCACCATTCCGTTCCGAATTTCCGGCAGAGAGCAAGATACGCCTTCCCGGCACCCCGGTCATAAAGTTCCATGCCGTTCGTATCAACAGTAAGAACCGGAAGTTTCGTCTTTTTTTCAAGCTCTGCCGCGAGCGCGTCGTAATCGGTTCCGATCACAGCAGGAACCGGTGTTCCGACGAGCGCGATAAAACGGAAATCATGTTTTTCCACTGCATAGCAGATCTTTTTTACCAGAAGCGCATCCCGTCCCAGGATCGCGTCAATATCCCGGAGGCCGGCACTGAAGACGGCACTGCGTTTCCGGTGCCACCGGGGTTCGTCAAAACCGCAGATGTTTCCCGTACATCCTCCGGCATCGATGATGACGACCAGACCGCCCAGTTCATAAAGAACGGAAACGGCACCGGACTGGTCCGGAGCGAAGGGGGTAAGGTGTTTCCGGAGGGCCGGTATATGCGGTTTATTATCTCCTGAATCAGGACCGGTTTTATCCGTCATGCAGTTTCTGTATTCAGATTCACCGCCTTTTTCAAAAAAATCATGTTCAGAAGCAGTCGGACCCTGCTTTCCGCAGAAAGCATGCCCGGAAGCATCAGGTTTCTGTTCTTCACACAACATATCATCTGAAGAAACGGATTCCTGATTATTGCTGCTCAGTACTTCATCCAGTTCCCTGAAAAGACGGATCACGCCTTCATACCCGAAGGGCTGTCTGTCCGTACAGAAGGGCAGCGACGGACGATCCGGATAATACCATG
>JABUSX010000262.1 GCA_021442545.1 Eubacterium sp.
TCCGAACCTGTTCACTCCTTCAGATTTCCGCAGGAATTCAGGATCAGTTCATATAGTTCACGAACGGCAGGCGCCATTCTCTCCGGATCCTGCACCGCCAGCCCGATCATACGAAACGCATCCGGCTCCACACGATATCTCCTTACTTCATACGGAATACCGTTCATCGTCAGCTCCGGCATGATGCAGATGCCGAATCCGTTAGAGACCATGGAAACCGTGGACAGATCATCCACAACATGATACCTGGTACGGATATTTAAATGATTTTCCTTCAGATAATTCTGGATATCCGCATCCGTGGACTCCCGCTGCACAACAAACTGAAGCGGAGCCATCTCCTCCACGGTCATGACCTCTCTCTGATCCCGCTTCTGATAATCAACCGGAACGATGCACAGGAGAGGATCCTTATAAAAAGGAGTGATCGTCAGATCTCCGGCGCTCGATGCAGAAAGAAAACCGAAATCCACCATTCCGTTTTTGATCCAGTAAACCACATCATCATAGGTTCCCTGAAATACCTCAATGTCGATTCCGGGATGTGCCTTATTGAATGCCTTAATCACGTCGGGCATAAAATTGGTGCAGGCACTTGAAAAACAGCCGACCCGCACGGTTCCTTTTTCAAACCCCTTGTACTCCGAAACAGCCTGTTTCAGAGATTCATCACTGTTCAGAACCGCATTCACATACGGAAGCAGATGTTTTCCGTAATTTGTCAGCTTCACGCCCGCCCGGTTCCTTGTCAGAACAGAAAATCCAAGTTCTTTCTCCATCGCTGCGATCGTATGGCTGACAGCAGAAGGAGTCAGGCCGAGAACCGCTGCCGCCTCGCGAAAACTTCCCATTTCCGCAACCGTTTTAAAAACCTGATACGTAAGAAGTGTCATAGACGCCTCCTGTAAAAATACACATCAAACCAGTCTTATAAGAAAGAGTTCCGCCTGCTTTTTGTTTTACGGAAAAATCCCCGGCAAAAACACAGATGACAAAGCAGATTTCCTGTACGGAAAAAACAGCAGTACAGAACCTCTTTTCAGCTTCTGTACTGCCGGTCTTTTCAAAAATGATTTACTCTCTGGAACAACGGAACTGAAGTGTCTCCCAGCGGCGGTCCACTTCATTCTGGAATTCTTCGATAAGATGTTCGTTTCCCGGCTCAAAAAGATGACGGAATCTTCCCTGCGGACGCAGGAAATCTTCAATCGGAAGTTTTTTCCTGGGTTCATAAGAAAGCTTCCACTTTCCGTCCCGGACTTCGAACAGCGGCCAGTAGCATGTTTCCACTGCCAGTCTGCAGATCTCCATGACATCCGACATATCATAACGCCATCCGCGCGGGCAGGGTGCCATCACGTTCAGGAAGGCCGGGCCTTCAGCGATTACA
>JABUSX010000396.1 GCA_021442545.1 Eubacterium sp.
GCTGCAGCGTGTCTGCTGCCGGTAACATTATACTCTAAAGTCGGCATAAATGAAAAGGATGTTCATTATTGTGTGCTGCCGTCCGAAGACGGAGAAGTGGAGATTTTTATGGAAATATCCGTTATAACCCCGTTTCATAACGTGGATCCGAAATACTTTGAGGCTTGTTTTGCTTCTATGGTAAATCAGACTTACGGAATAGAGAATATTGAATGGATCATTGTTCTGCATAACTGCGAACAGAAATATATTGACTACGTAAAAGAAAAAGCAAAGAAATATCCGGGTATTTTGACGCCGGTATTGAATAATGAAGCAAGGACGCCTTCGAGTCCGAGAAATTACGGACTGACCCTGGCCACGGGCCGTTACGTGGGATTTCTTGACGGGGATGACCGTTACTGCGAGAACTGCATTGAGACCTCCCTTTCGTATCTGCATAAGACAGGTGCGGAGATCTGCGGCTTCCGAAGAAAGATTGAGCTGGAAGACTCGGATCGTCTTGCACTCAATGAGGGGATCCTCTGGGAAACCGATGATTATCTGCTTGTGAATAAAGATAACTGGGACGGAGAGAAACTCTTCGTCAGTATCTGGGGTATGGTTACGTCAAAGATTTATCTGCGGGAGTTCCTTGAAAAAAATCATCTGCGCTTCCATGAAGAGATCTTTTTCGGTGAGGATGCGACCTTTAATCTGGAAGCCTATCCGCTGGCCCGGAATATCTGTCTGATGCAGTACGTCGGCTACGTATATTTTATTAACGGAGATTCTCTGGTTCAGGTCACGACCAAGTCAGAAACGGAACTCATCAATTATGCACACGGTATGATCAAAACCTTTGAGATCGGAATGAAAAACGGCTGCTATATGAACAACATGATCGGCGGTCTTCTGTATCATATGTCACGTTTTCTTGAAGTGTCTGACATTTCGCTTGAAGGCAAAGAAAAGATCCGGGATCTTTTCCTTCCCTATATACGGATCGTGAAGCCTTTTGATGTTTGTAAGATCTATACAGAAGAGGACGTGAAGCTCCGTTATGACTATCCGAAGAATATCATGCTGAATCTGTATGACGGAGAAAACACCCGGGAGAAAAATCCCGTTTACGCGGGCGAACTGAAGGATGGTCAGACCTGGCCGGAAGGGCTGGAAGACAGAGATGCATTTACGGCGGCAGAAACAGAGGCGGACAGATATTTCGAAGCGGAAGGCCCGGTTGATGAGCACCGGCTGCAGGCAGTCATAAATAAGGTGCTGCATAACAGCAGGATCGCTCATATCCGCATCAGGGACGGAAAACTTTATACAGTGGAAAACGATTCTGTGGCAGGACTGTACTATTTCCAGAAAAAGGATTTTAAAGAATACAGAGAAAA
>JABUSX010000055.1 GCA_021442545.1 Eubacterium sp.
CTGCATTCACAGGAATCCGGAAAATCCCTGCATTCACAGGAATCAAAAAATCTCTGCATTCACAGAAATCCGGAAAACCCCTGCATTCACAGGAATCCGGAAAATCCCTGCATTCACAGGAATCAAAAAACCCCTGCACTCACAGGAATCAAAAAACCCCTGCACTCACAGGAATCAAAAAATCCCTGCATTCACAGGAATCAAAAAATCCCTGCATTCACAGGAATCAAAAAAACTCTGCATTCACAGGAAGGAGTTTCCCTTGCTGAAAACGATAATCCGGCAAATTCAGGTGCTGCACGACAGCCGGCAGCCTGTGCGGATTGCAATTGACGGACGCTGTGCCTCCGGCAAATCCACCCTGGCGGAACAGCTCTGCCAGGCTCTTCCCTGTACGGTCTTTCATATGGACGATTTCTTTCTCCGTCCGGAACAAAGAACGGCTCAGCGCTACGCCGAGCCGGGCGGAAACATAGATCATGAACGGTTTCTTTCCGATGTGCTGGAGCCCCTGAAAACCGGCAGCCCTTTCTCATACCGTCCCTTTGACTGTCATTCGATGACGCTCGGAGAACCGGTTTTTGTCGAACCGGCAGAAATCATCATCGCGGAAGGGACCTATTCCTGCCATCCCGCCTTATGGACTCACTACGATCTGCATATTTTCCTCTCCGTTTCTCCGGAAGAACAGGAAAGCCGGATCCGCAGTCGGGATCCGGCGCAGGCTGAACAGTTTTTAAAGAAATGGATTCCGCTGGAAGAGCGGTATTTCGCCGCATATGCGGAACAGGCAGAATACGATCTGCGCTTTCAGACTTAATTCCCTGATCACACCTCTCCGGGGGAAATCCATTCCGGCAGAAAACTGACCGGCCGAAAGTTATGTCATCAGGGATTTACCGATTTTATTCTTCCACGGCTTCCAGCAGAAAACTGACCGGCCGAAAGCCGTCATTACAGGATATCATGGCGGATCTCCTGTTTTTCATCCAGCCGTCGTAGATATCTTCTCCGCCGTGAGCAAGAGTCATTACGAACGGGGACATGCTCTCCCATGCACTTTCACAAAGCCCTTCCGGTTTCTTCCACCCCTCTGCGATAAACACCTGCCCTTCTTCAAGGTCGCAGGCATGTTCTATGGGATTTTCATATTCTGCGATCAGGTCGTCATAGCGAGCCTTTCTCATGATGGTGATCCTGACTTTATTCATAAATATTCCCGCCTTTCCGCTGCTGACTGTGCACCGTTACTTCGTAACCCTGATCTTCATCGCCTTGCTCCATCCGGAATAGTAGTTTCTGCCGTCAACGGTCTTATAGGTCCGGATCCGGACGTAATACGTCTTTCCTTTTTTGATCGATTTCGAAAGC
>JABUSX010000399.1 GCA_021442545.1 Eubacterium sp.
AAGACGGTATTCCGCCCTGCTTGTCATCATGCGATAGGGTTCCTGCGTTGACTTTGTCACCAGATCATCAACCAGAACGCCGATATAAGCCTCGGACCTATCCAGAATCAGAGGTTCTTCTCCTTTGATCTTCATAGCAGCGTTAATACCTGCAAGAATGCCCTGTCCGGCCGCTTCCTCATAGCCCGAACTTCCGTTTGCCTGTCCGGCAGAAAAAAGTCCGTCAATATCTTTAAATTCCAGGGTTGCACGAAGCTGGATCGGATCCACGAGATCATACTCAATTGCATATGCATTTCGCACGATCTTTGCATTTTCAAGCCCGGGAACAGCCCTGTACATGGCTTCCTGCACGTCATCCGGCATGGAACTGGACATGCCGTCCACATACATTTCGTTCGTATAACGGCCTTCCGGTTCTATAAACACGTGATGTGCTTCCCGTTCCGGAAATTTCACGACCTTATCTTCGATGGACGGGCAGTAACGCGGTCCCGTTCCGTGAATCACCCCGGAAAACAGAGGAGATCGATCCAGGTTTTCACGGATGATCTTATGACACTCCGCGTTTGTATGCGTCAGCCAGCAGGATACCTGTTCGATCTGAACAGAATCCGGGTCTGTTGAAAACGAAAACGGAATTACGGGAACATCGCCCTTCTGTTCGACCATTTTGGAATAGTCGATCGTCCGTCCGTCGATTCGTGCAGGTGTCCCGGTTTTGAAACGAAGCACACGGATTCCGTTTTTTATCAGGGAATCCGTCAGGTGTGTCGCTGACTGCAGGCCGTTCGGACCGGTTTCGGTAACGACTTCCCCGTAAAGACAACGGGCATTCAGATAAACGCCTGTACACAATATGACAGCTTTACTGCGGTAAACAGCTCCGGAAGTAATTTTAACTCCCGCACAAATGCCGTTTTCTATCAGAATTTCCGACACTTCTGCCTGCCGGACCGTAAGATGTTCCTGATTTTCCAGAACACGGCGCATACGGCGGCTGTATTCACTTTTATCGGCCTGTGCCCGGAGCGAATGAACAGCCGGACCTTTCGAACGGTTCAGCATTTTGGATTGAATAAAGGTAGCATCAATATTCTTTCCCATTTCGCCGCCAAGTGCATCCACTTCCCGAACGAGGTGCCCCTTTGATGTTCCGCCCACATTTGGATTACAGGGCATCATGGCAATGCTGTCCACGCTCACCGTAAATACAATGGTTTCCATTCCGAGACGGGCACAGGCAAGCGCAGCTTCACAGCCCGCATGCCCTGCACCGACTACCACCACATCAAATGTATGTTCTGTCCGTATCATGTACTCTCTTTTCCATCTATTGAAAAAATTATTTGCCCATACAGAATCTGGA
>JABUSX010000233.1 GCA_021442545.1 Eubacterium sp.
CTTCTGCATCAACTGCCTGTGCTTCTTCGACAGCTGCCGCAGCCGCAGCCGCATCGGCCTGAAAATGGAGTCCTCCCAGAAGAAGCATATCAGAAAACAGAGCGTTCAAAGCAGTCCCTCCGCAATTTTTTCAAGGTAATACAAAAGCGGGTTAGAAAACAATCCGAAGAAGATCTCGAGAGCCGTAAAGCAGCAGATCGGGAACAACATCAGGAAACCGCCTTCCTTACTGCGTTTCATGCCGGCATAACGATCGGTGCCGGGAACCGGGAAGAAGGCGCGGATACTGATGGAAAGGCCGTAGATCGCACAGAGGAAGGCCGAGATCAGCAGAGCCGCCAGACCGATATAGGATGCCGGAGTTGCCGCATCCGCTCCTGCAATCAGCAGGTACCACTTGGATATAAATCCGCAGAGTGCGGGAACACCAAGAAGAGAAAGCGCACTGATCGTGTAGCAGGCAAAGGTCCAGGGCATATGTTTTCCGACTCCGTTAATATCGGAGATGTATTCTTTTCCGGTATGGTGCATGAAGGAACCTATGCACATGAAGAGCGTGATCTTGGTCAGGCTGTGGAAGATCAGATGAGACAGTCCGCCAAGGAAACCTTCCGGAGTCAGCAGCATGATGCCGAAAATCATATAGGAAAGGTTGCTGACGGTCGAATAGGCAAGCCTGCGTTTTACATGCCGTTCGCGGACAGCGAGGACGGCGGCATAGAGCAGAGTGAAAGCAGCGACAATGATGCAGACGATCTGCGCCCAGCTTCCGTAAAGAAGTTCCGGACCGAATGCATACCAGGTCAGACGGATCACGGCGAAGACACCGGTGTTGACGACCGCAACTGCATGCAGCAGAGCCGTGACAGGCGTCGGTGCACAGGAAGCCGTGGGAAGCCATTTGTAAAACGGGAAGATCGCAGCCTTCATGCCGAAGCCGAAGAAACCGAGGAGGAAGATGACACGCATCAGTTCCACGGAAAAGCTTCCGGTGAGGTCTCCGCCGTAGCGGAAGAGGCCGGTTTCGCCGAACAGACCGGATGCGATGACCGCTGTCAGTGCCAGTGCCGCACCGCCGAAGAGGAAGGCGGCATAGACGCGCCCTGCGTGCAGGCTTTCGTGATCCTGCTTATGGGTGACCAGCGGCAGGGTGGAAAGACTCAGCAGTTCAAAGAAAATGAACATCGTAAACAGGTTTGCGGAAAAGGCAATACCGAGCGTTGCCCCGTAAGTCATCATATAGAAGCCGAAGAAAGAACGCTGGCGTTTTTCATGCTTCATATAGGAGAAAGCATACAGAAGGACGATCGGCCACATCAGGGAGACGAGCGCCGCATAAAGCTTCCCGAGACCGTCGACACCGAACTC
>JABUSX010000222.1 GCA_021442545.1 Eubacterium sp.
GAATCCCTCACGACGGGCGGCTGACAGACGCATACGGACGTCCCGGAAAACGCATTGCCATCCGCTTTTAAAAGAATTCCTCACCCTGCAGTTTCAGCTCCGGAAGCGCCTCCCGGAAAAGCTGAAGAATACGTTCCTTCTTACCCAGAAGATAAAGATATCCGAAAACCGCTTCCACTCCGGTCGCACGATGATATTCTGCCACGCTTGCATTTTTTGCATGCGTTGCACATTTTGCATTGCGCCCCCGCTGGTAAACTGCCGCCTCCTCTTCTGTAAAAAGCGGCAGAAGCCTTTCGGCCATGCGGCTCTGACTCCCTGCATTTACGATCGATGCCGCCTTGCGGTTCAGGGAGCGGACCGGTTCATTGGCTGTACAGACCAGTGATGTCCTGACGACCAGATCAAAAACCGTATCTCCGATGTAAGCCAGATTCAGGGGAGAAAGCTGTGCCGGATTCATGCGCGTTTCCACTTCACGCCTTCACGCGTGTCTTCCAGGATGATTCCCTGTGCAAGCAGCTCATCCCGGATCGCATCGGCCCGCGCAAAATCCCTTGCCTTGCGGGCAGCCTGCCGTTCGGCGATCTTCTGTTCGATCTCTGCATCGAGGTTTTCTTCCTTTACTTCTGCAATGATTCCCAGGATATCACAGAGAGAAAGGATCTCTTCCTTAAGGCTCTTCAGGAAAGCTGCCGTGCTGCTCTCTGTTCCTTCTATATTCGAAAACTTCACCAGTTCAAAGATTGCCGCAAGTGCATCGGCCGTATTGAAGTCATCATCCATTGCTTCTTCGAACTGTTTCCGGAAAGCGGCTGCCTTTTCAAGCTTTTCCGCTTCCGCTTCTGTCAGAGCATCACTCTTCGCATGTTCGATACGGAAGTTCAGGTTCTGGACAGCCGTGCGGATACGTTCAAGAGCGCCTGCCGCGGAATCCATGATTTCCGCGCTGAAATTCAGCGGGCTGCGATAATGAGCCGACAGCATAAAGAGACGCAGGATCTGAAGATCGTAAACTTTGCCGATCTCGCGGACGGTCTTGAAATTTCCGAGAGACTTGCTCATCTTGTGATTGTCGATGTTCAGGAAGGCATTGTGCATCCAGTAACGGGCAAAGGGTGCGTCATTTGAACATTCACTCTGCGCGATCTCGTTTTCATGATGCGGGAAGATCAGATCCTCTCCGCCGGCGTGGATGTCGATCGTGTCGCCCAGGTAGCGCTTTGCCATGACCGAACACTCGATATGCCAGCCGGGACGCCCCTGGCTCCACGGGCTTTCCCAGTACGGCTCGCCTTCTTTTTTCGGTTTCCAGAGCACGAAATCCAGCGGATCTTCTTTCTGATCCTC
>JABUSX010000048.1 GCA_021442545.1 Eubacterium sp.
CAAAAAATGCAGAATCAGGTTTAGCTTCCGGAACATCTGCAGAAAAATCGGAAAGCTCCGTCTCCGGAACAGCTTCAAAGACAGAGACAGGCTCCGGAGCATCTGTAAAGACAGAGACCGAGTCCGCCTCCGGAACACCTGCAAAGTTAAAGGCTGGCTCCGCTTCATGAAAACCTGCAAAATAAAGGCAGACTCCGCTTCATGAAAACCTGCAAAAACAGCGGCAGGTCCCGCTCCCGAATCGTCTTTGCAGAGATAATGAAAAGAGAAAATATAAACCGAAAACAGCGGCTCCGCACAGGGAACCGCTGTTTTTTATCAGTCTTTATCATTATTTTTTACAGCTCGTTTTTGTAATCTGCTTTAACCTGCAACGGATTTTATGACCTGTTTTCCTGAACAGATCCCCAGGCGACACCCTCCTGCCGCTTACTTCTTCCAGATTTTGATCGTTTTCAGGATCTTTTTCTTTTCATCCGTTGAAAGACTCTGCAGAGCCTCCATCAATTCATTATCCAAAGCTGTTTCTTCGTATTCCGGCTCCACCTTTCCAACAAGAGAATCCAATGTAATCCCCGTAAGTTTTGCATAGTAGGAGAGAACCCGCAGAGACATAGCCGTCCGCTCATTTTCCACATTGCTGATATATCCGGGAGTCACATGCAAAGCTTCAGCCACCTGATTCTGGGTCAGTCCGTTCGCGATCCGGAGTTCTTTGATACGTTTGCCAAGATTGCGAAACTCAAATTGATTCTCTTCTGTCGTTTTTTTCATGCTGTACTCCTTTATAACTAGTAAATTCACAAGCCAGGATTCCTTCGTCAGCACCCGTTAAAATATCGTTTCTTTAACTGCAGCCAACGTACAATCTTTATAGTATTGTATCAATACTTCATCTTTCCGTAAATAGCATTTTTCACAAAAATTTAATGATGTCTTCATCAATTTTGCGGTTCATAACAGTATTGCAGAACATGTATAGACTTATTCAAAAACATGTGCAATAATACCTGCATGATACGTTCAAAGTCTTTGCGCCGGACTTTTATGGTGCCCTGGTTTGTTTTTGCGATACTCTTTATCCTGATTCCGCTTTTTCTGGTCTTCAGTTATGGATTTACGACTCCGGAAGGTAAGCTGACCTGGGATAATGTAGCCGTTATTGCAAGGCCGGAATATCTTCGGGCCCTGCTTCTTTCTGTTGGTCTGGCTTTGATCAGCACGGCGATCTGTATTGTAATCGCCTATCCTCTCTGCCTTTTTCTTATCGAAAAATCTCCGTCGAAACAGGTTACCCTGTTCATCCTGTTTGTTATTCCGCTTGCTATGAATACACTGCTGAGC
>JABUSX010000051.1 GCA_021442545.1 Eubacterium sp.
CGCCCGGAAAGATCCCATCACGAAGGAGGTCCGGGGCAGAACGAGATCGACTTCCGCTATTCCGATCCCCTTACGGCCGCAGACAATGTCATCACCTTCCAGACCATCGTCAGAACGGTTGCTCACAGAAACGGGCTGCACGCCGATTTCTCACCGAAGCCTTTGAGAGGCCATCCCGGAAACGGATTCCATATCAATTTTTCCGTTTCTTCTCAGGACGGCAGAGACCTGCTTCCGCAGGTCATTTCCGGAATACTGGAAAAAGCTCCCGAAATGACGGCCTTCCTGAATCCGACGGAAAACTCCTACAAACGCTTCGGGCAGGACAAGGCACCCGGATACGTAATCTGGTCACACGAAAACCGAAACCAGCTGATCCGCATTCCCGCGGCACAGAACGAATACTGCCGCGCCGAGCTGCGTTCTCCCGACCCCACGGCAAATCCCTATATTGCCTTTGCGCTGACGATCTACGCAGGTATGTACGGCATCGAACAGCAGCTTACCCTGCCTGACGAAATCGATTTCAATTTATACATGGAGATCAACGAACTGCAGCGCACACTCCGAAAACTGCCGGAATCACTGAAGCAGGCGAAACAGCTCGCAGCCGAAAGTCCGTTTATAAATGAGTACATTCCTGCAGAACTTGTCCACATCTTCTGCAGATGATCTTCTGAATCAGAAACCGGAGAGGATTATCCGAAAAAAACTTTCAGAAACAGCTCTTCAGAAGAAGCTCTTCAGAAGTATCTTTTCAGAAACAGCTATTCAAAATAGTATTTTCAGAAGGAAAGGAGGGGGTATTTTGAGTCTGAAAAACCATGTTTACAGCGTTTTGCTTGTCTCGGTTTCCGAGCCGTTTAATACGACAATGACGGAAATACTGCCCCCTTCACATTACGAGCCGGTCCGGACTGTCGGCAGCATAAGCGGAGCAAAGCGTGAATTTGCTGAAAAAGCCTTTGACTTTGTGATCGTAAATGCCCCTCTGCCCGATGAACAGGGAACACGTTTTGCCGTTGACTGCTGTCTTTCACCGGAGACAGTTGTCCTTCTTCTGGTACGAAGAGAACTTCACGAAGAAATCTATGAAAAAGTGTTTCGGCACGGCGTCTTCACCCTTCCGAAACCAACGACCCGATCCGCCCTTCTTCAGGCGCTTTCCTGGATGGCCGTCAACAGGGAACGTCTCCGGAAAGCGGAACAGAAAGTCCTCTCCATCGAAGACCGCATGAAGGAGATCCGGATCGTCAACCGTGCAAAATATCTGCTCATCAGTGAACGGAAAATGTCAGAACCCGAAGCACACCGATACCTGTAAAAAAATGCCATTA
>JABUSX010000086.1 GCA_021442545.1 Eubacterium sp.
GTGCTGATGTCTTCCGGCCTGGATCTGCCGGCAAACGTGAAGGGAGTGGTCGCGGACTGCCCCTATTCTTCGCCTGAGGCCATCGTGCGCCATGTGATCCGGCTGAATAAAATGCCGGACAACATCTTCTTCCCGCTGGTCTGGATGGGCATAGCGCTGTTCGGGGGCGCTTCCCTGAAAGCGGCCAGCTGCGTGGAAGCCGTGAAAAAAGCGAAGGTTCCGATCCTGCTGATCCACGGAACGTGCGACGACTTTGTACCCTGCGAAATGAGCCAAGAGATCAGCGAGGCCTGTGCTTCCGAAGTGCAGCTGGAGCTGTTTGAAGGCGCGATCCACGGCGTTTCGTATCTGACGAATGAGCCGCGGTACGAAAAAATTCTGCTTTCGTTTATGGATCGATGTTTGGAAAAGCCCATCTCCGGAAGTTCTCGCAGCAGGTAAAGAATGTGAAGGCAGGATACGAAGAAACTTTCCGGAAATGATGATGAGAATGAAAAAACCGGCCGGGATCTGATTCCGAGGCAGCGGTGTCTTTTGAAAAAATTCAGGAAAGGACAGAGATTTCAGACAGGGTTTTCAGACATGTGTGAACCGGACGAACAGCAGGAACTTACGGAAAAAAAGCGGGTTTTAAGATCTGCGATGCGGGAAAAGGTCCGCGCACTTTCGAAGGAATACTGCCGCTTGGCCGATCAGGGCATATTCCGGAAAGTGATAAGTCTTCCGGAATATCAGGCGGCAGAGACGGTTTTCTGTTACGTCGGAACGGAACAGGAGATCGATACGATGCCGATCCTTCGGGATATTCAGGCTTCCGGAAAGCGGCTTGGCGTTCCGAAGTGTGTTGGCAGAGGCATTATGGAAGTGCGGTCCGTGACGCGGCTTGAGGATCTGAAGCCCGGAAAGTTCGGGATTCCGGAACCGGATGAGGACAGTGAGGTCATACCGCCGGAAGAGATCGGTCTGGGGCTGATTCCCTGCCTGACCTGTACACGAAAAGGCGAACGGCTCGGCTACGGCGGCGGGTATTACGACCGTTATCTGGTTCGGGGGAAGTTTCCGAAGGCGGTGCTCTGCAGGGAGGAGATCCTTTCCGATTCGGTTCCTGCAGGGGAATATGATCAGAAAATGGATATTGTCGTGACGGAAAACAAAGTGTTGCACTGTTTGTAAAAACGTGGTAGTATAGACGCCGATGGACGGTTAGCTCAGCTGGGAGAGCGCCCGCTTGACGTGCGGAAGGTCATGAGTTCGAGTCTCTTACCGTCCATGTAGAAGGAACAGGTGGAACATCTGCTCCTTCTTTTTTGAGAATATGA
>JABUSX010000168.1 GCA_021442545.1 Eubacterium sp.
AGACGGCCGCCTATGATGATGCAGACCAGGATCACAACACCCGGCACGCCGAGACCGCCTCCGTACATACGCGGCTTCAGAATATAGCCGTCAAAGGTCTGCAGGATGACTGTAAAGATCAGGAAATACAGCGCGTACCACGGATTAACCAGCACCAGGATAAACGCACCGATGGCACCGCCGATGATCGGACCGAAAGTCGGCGCCAGATTTGTCACGGCAACGACAAGAGAGATGATGCCGGAATACGGAAGACCCGCGATCCGCATGAAAATGAAATTTGCCGTACCGATGATGAGGGCATCCAGAAGAGAAAAGATGATATACCGGATGAGAATGTTATGTCCCCTCTGCAGAAAACTTTTTGTTTTCGCGTAGGTTTCCGTTTTCATGAGTGCTTTGAGTAAATTTTTGCAGCCCCTGAGAAGACGTTCTTTATCGGCCAGGCAGTAACCGGTAATGATAAAGGCAACAACGACGTCAAATATATTTGTTACAATACTGCCTACTACAGAGACGATATCGCGCAGGCTGTCCGGAAGGAAGCCGCGCACGAAATCAAGAAAATTACCCGTGAGTGAAAAAACATTATCGGCGTTAATGCCGCGTTCGGCCAGAAAAGCGTTAATCTGATCAATGACTTCCTGCAGAGATTTCGTGTAGGTTTCCAGATTTTCAATAAAGGTTCTGACGCTGGAAACCAGATTCGGGATCAGGAAAATACCAAGCAGAACAAAAAGAAGTACCAGAAGGATCAGTGTGAAGGCAACGGAGATCCCGTGACGGGTCCCTTCCTTCTTGATCCATACAAACACACGTTTTTCCAGGAGATTGGTCAGCGGATTCAGAATGTAGGCAAGCAGGATGCCGAGAAAAACAGGGCGAAAAACAAGCAGAAACTTTCCCACTGCCGATAAAACGGCAGGAAGATTCATCAGTACGACAAAAAGAGTCACACCTATGCAGATGGAAAGTGTGATCGCCAGCCATTTATTTTCTGAATAGAATTTTTTTAATTTCATAATGTATATGATAGGTTTGCAAAGTACAAAAGTCAATAACAGCAGAGGTAAAAACAAAGGAGTTTTCAGAAGAAAACGAAAGGAGTCCGGAAAGAAAACAAAACGGATGGAGGAATCAGAAAACAAAGGGATTTACTGCAGAAAACAGAAAAGATTCAGGAGAAAAACAGAAATAACAGCATAATCAGAAATGCAGATTACCGCAGAGGCGGAAAAAAGGTGCATCATCAGGAAGAAGGATACATGAAAAATGCGCGCATTAACAAAATAGAAATATATTTACT
>JABUSX010000155.1 GCA_021442545.1 Eubacterium sp.
TACAACATTCAGTTCATCGTAAGCAAAGAGGAAGAGGTGTACATTATTGAAGTGAATCCGAGATCGTCCAGAACGGTGCCCTTCCTTTCAAAGGCAACGGGTTTTGCGCTCGCTGATATTGCGGCAAAAGTCGGCATCGGCAAAAGTCTGGAAGAACAGGGGATCACGGATATGACCCCGAAGTGGAAGGGCAGATGGTTCGTGAAGGCACCTGTGTTTTCTTTTTCCAAATTATCCGGTATGGATGCTTATCTTTCTCCGGAAATGAAATCCACCGGTGAGGCGATCGGTTATGACGCCAAGCTTCACAGGGCTATGTTTAAGGCTCTGGTGGCATCGGGGATACAGCTTCAGAATTACGGGACGGTGATCTTTACCCTGGCGGATGAAGATAAGGAAGAGGCACTGCCTCTTGCAAAAAGGTTCTATGACATGGGATTCAATATCGAAGCCACTACGATGACGGCCTCATTTTTCAAAAACCGCGGCATCCGGACGAGACTTCGGAAAAAGCTGAGTGAGGGCAGCACGGAGATCCTGGACTCTATCCGGGCGGGCTACGTCAGCTATGTCGTCAACACAAGGGCGATCCTTTCCGGCGTGCATTTTGAAGACGGCGTCGCGATCCGCAGGTGCGCAAGCGAAAACAGGGTGACGATGTTTACCTCTCTGGATACGGTACGGGTGCTTCTGGATGTGCTTGAGGAGATGACGATCGGGGTGGAACCGATCTGAAAGAAAAGATAAAAGCAGGATTACGGGGAAAATATTCGGAAATGAAGATGTTCCGAAAGGGAAAAAGCATTTTTGTGCAGATCACATAAAAATATTATTGTTGCTGTGAACGGGATGTGCTATACTTTCATGGTTGTTAAAAAACACGCAGTGTGATTTCAGGGGGTGGTCCTGCGGGTCCCCCGGAAGAAGAACGCTGCGGAAGAAAAAACCAGAAGGAGAAAGAGTATGAGTATTATTTCCATGAAACAGCTTCTTGAAGCAGGTGTGCATTTCGGACATCTTACCCGCCGCTGGAACCCCAAAATGGCTCCGTACATCTATACAGAGCGGAACGGCATCTACATCATCGATCTGCAGAAGAGCGTCGGTATGGTCGATGAAGCCTATCGTGCGATCGCGGACATCGTCGGCCAGGGCGGACGGATCCTCTTCGTCGGCACCAAGAAACAGGCTCAGGATACGATCCAGGTCGAAGCAGAGCGCTGCGGCGAATTCTTTGTAAACGAGCGCTGGCTCGGCGGCATGCTGACCAACTTCAAGACCATCCAGAGCCGTATCGGACGTC
>JABUSX010000178.1 GCA_021442545.1 Eubacterium sp.
GGCATGCGATGCGGAAACGGCTGCGCCCGCTGATATGCCCGCGATCAGTGCGACCTGCAATGCAGCAAGCATGGCGAGAGTACCGGTAATGGTGCTCATTTCGCCGCCTTTGTTCTGTCCTTCACCGGCATAGAAGCCAGCCAGTATCATTGCTGCCTGCATAAGTCTTTCCGTCTTGCTGTATCCGAGAATTCCGTAGCCCTTCTGCTTTGAAAGATAGGCGTCTATCTCAAGCATTTCCTCTGCAAGGGTTTCTGCCGGAACAGGAAGCGATACAAGTCCGGCAAGTACTCCAAGCCCGTAGTCTTTTCCGTACTTTCTTCCGTGAACGGCCAGATAATCAAACACTTTTTTAAGCTTCCCGCATTTTTCGGAAACGTCACCGCCTGCAAGGGCAAATACCCTTGAAACATTCAGGGATGCACCCCCGCCAAAACCGCTGTCTTTCAGCATTTTATAAGCCTGTTCCATTTCACTTACTATCTCTTCATCCTTTTTCTCCGAAAAGGCCAGCATTACCGCAAATACACTGTCGTCTCCGCCTGTCATGAAAGGATGTTCCTTTTTCATCAGCTTATAGATCGCTTTTCCTCTTTTGATATATATCTCCGCCTCATTCTCAGAAACCAGATCCGTAAGGACCATTGCTGCAAGCGGCAGATACTCCGAAGCAGAAAACTCTTCCCTCAGTTTTTTATAAAGCGATGCCGCACGGTTCATCTTATTCTCCGGATCTGCATCCTGTGCCAGCATGCATGCAAGAGGCAGCGTAACATTTCCGCGAAAAGCGGAAAACACACCTGTTTTTTCCCTGAGAAGCTTTCTGCATTCCTTGACCCTGTCTGTATCTACCGCAATATTTTTTGCAGTATATATATTCGATGAGACCATGAAAACGGAAGCGTATTCCAATCCGCCTATTTTTTCCATCTTTGTTTTGTTCGCAGTAAAAAGTTCACATCTGCTCTGTAATTCTGTCTTCATTGTAAAATCTCCTTATCTTGTTTTATCCTTATCAGACAAATTAACACGCCAACCCGGTCTGCAAATGAAGTAGCGTTCTACGATCTGCGGATTTACAATTGAGCCGGTTCTTAAAATTCCAGGCTGTCTGCATTCAAAAGGAAATATTTCATCCCCATAATGACAAATCCCTCATCGTTTCTCCAGGGCTTTTTACTTCCGTTTACAATGACAATCTTTTTGAAAGAATCCGGAATATTTCGCAAAGATCTAAACTCCTGTGCCTGCTTTTCTTCGGAGGTCATGTCATATGCCACCTGGATATAAT
>JABUSX010000383.1 GCA_021442545.1 Eubacterium sp.
ACATCCTGCTGTGAGAAAGGCATTCGTGCACGTTTTTCCAGAACGGCCGTCAGAATATTCAGACGGTTGTAATCGATTCCGTTTGCCGTACGGCGGGGAAAGCCGAAATTCGTACGGGCAACCAGAGCCTGGATCTCGATCATGACCGGTCTGGAACCTTCCATCGAACAGGCCACCACCGAACCGGATGCATCAAGGGGTCTTCCTTCCAGCATATATTCCGAAGGATTCGGCACTTCCGCAAGCCCTTCCTGCCTCATTTCAAATACGCCGATCTCATTCGTGGAACCAAAACGGTTCTTGGCGGCCCGCAGAATACGGTACGGCAGATTCCGTTCTCCTTCAAAATAGAGAACCGTATCGACCATATGTTCAAGCACACGCGGCCCTGCCACATTCCCTTCCTTGGTAACATGGCCCACGATACAGATGGCTTTATGACTGGATTTCGCATACCGCAGCAGCGCCGACGTCAGTTCCCGGACCTGTGACACGCTCCCCGGTGCGGAAGAGACCTCTTCACTGTACATGGTCTGGATCGAATCGATCACCGTCAGATCCGCATCTGTCTTGTCCATGACCGTTTCGATATCTGCCAGATTCGTTTCACAGAACACCTTCAGACTGTCACGGATCTCACCGATCCGCACAGCCCGCATCTTGATCTGCTGCGGCGATTCCTCTCCGGATACGTAAAGAACGCGTCTTCCGGAGGCCGCCAGTTCCCGGCAGACCTGAAGCAGCAGAGTCGACTTCCCGATGCCGGGATCCCCTCCGATCAGAATGAGAGAGCCCCGGACGATCCCGCCGCCAAGCACGCGGTCCAGTTCTTCAAAACCCGTTTTCATGCGGGATTCCTGATCCAGAGTGATCTCGGAAAGAGGCCTGGCCTGGATGGTTTTTCCGCTTTTCTTCGTACCGCTTCCTTTGTCCGCAGTCCGGACAGCTTCTTCCACGAAGGTATTCCAGGCCTTGCAGGCCGGGCACTGTCCCATCCACTTTGCGGATTCATGACCGCAGTTCTGACAAAAATAAACAATCTTATCTTTTTTAGGCATACATTTTTTCTCTTATATTCCGGAGCATATGAACCTTTTGAACACTTTTCGATTTGTGCTTTCCCGGTTTTCTGTCTTATTCATACGCTCCGGAGCTTAGTTGCCCCGGAGCGTTTCTGTTACCTTTTTGTCCTTTTCTTTCTGTTTTGTTTCTCAGCAGCCGAAGACTTATCCTTCTTCCGGCTGTCTGAAAACGTAAAAATCAGTTTCCCCTGCTGCACGGA
>JABUSX010000173.1 GCA_021442545.1 Eubacterium sp.
GATCTTTCGGATCCGTCATATCACCGGTATATTCAAATTCGTCTGCCGGATTCAGCGTGTCATCGATTATGTACACTGTTTCATCTGTAAGATCTTCCGCAGCGTCATCCGGACCGCACACATCATCATTCGTCTCTGCCGTTTCGTCAGCCGGATCCGCCGAACCGTCTTCCGGGTCCGCCGCATCATCATTCCAACCGGCCGTTTCCTCCCCCGTCTCCGTTGTACGATCACCGGGAACTATCGTGCCTTCTCCCGGATCTGTCGTTTCGCCGGCCGGATCTGCCGCTTCACTTCCTGCATCAGATGCCCCGGTATCCGGATCCGCATTGCCGCTTTCCGGATCCGTTATTTCAACGCCCGTATTCACAACGTCCGACTGTTCTGCAGAAACGGACACGCTCCCAAAACACAGACAGGCAGCAAGAACTCCGGCTATGATGCCGTTCATACGTTTTTTCATACTCTCTCCCCCGCGGATCCCCATCCGCTTTTATATTTTTACAATGTAAACTGTTTTCCTCCGTTTATCCGGAAACTCTCTGTCTATCAGTATACCCGTCCGGACAACCGGTGTATATTACTTTTTCCCGTCGATCCCGTCCTCAATGATGCTGCACCAGACATTCACTCCCTTATCCGGCAGATCTTCGGGAAATACATATTGCTCCGTATGCAGGCCGGGACAGTTTTTTCCCGTTCCGAATCCGAAATATACTGTTTTCGTCCACCTGCTGAAGTACCCGAAATCTTCCGACCAGCGCATGGGTTCCTGCAGCCAGGCACAGTCGTACCCCCTGTTTTTCATGTTCTTCGCGATGCGTTCCGTCAGATCCGGATCATTTACCGTCGCCGGAAACACATCCTGACGGCCGACCGAAAGCACGATTCCGCTGCATCCGGCAAGCTTTTCCGCCAGTTCCAAAACGGATCGCTCCAGGTTTTGCAGTACATCATCCGCTGCCGCCCGCAGGGTCAGACACAGCTCCCCTTTTTCAGGAGAAATGCCGAAGTTCCGCTCTCCTACGTGTACGGAAATGACTGTGGCGGCCGCATGACTGCCTTCGAAGGATTTCACGATATCCGGAAGTGCTCCGATCACGGCAGCCACGGCAAATGCCGGATTCCGCCCCTGTTCGGGATAAGCTGCATGGCTCTGTTTACCGGTAAAGGAAAGGATCAGCCCTTCCGAAGCAAGCGCAAAGGTTCCCCTCTTAAATAACAGTTTTCCTTCCGGATACCCGGGAAGATTGTGACAGCCAAGAATCATATCGACCCGGTG
>JABUSX010000202.1 GCA_021442545.1 Eubacterium sp.
GCTGGATGGAAAAATACCGGATAACCGCTTATGACGAGAAAAGCGGAACCGGGATCGTCCGTCATATTTTCATGCGGAAAAGCCGCCTGACCGGAGAGATCCAGGTCTGCCTCATCATCAATGCCGGGAAACTGCCGAAGGCCGCAGAACTGCAGGCCTGTCTGACGAAGAGTGAACCCGGAGAAGAAGCCGTCCGGATATCCGGTCTTCTTTACAGTGTAAACAGGGAGCGGACGAATGTGATCTTTCTGCATAAGCCCCGCTTCGTGTACGGACAGGCCGCACTGGAAGATTCTCTTTCGTCGGAAAAATACGGGTTCGAAATCCGGTACCGCATTTCCCCGCTGTCTTTTTATCAGATCAATCCCTATGTCGCCGAATGCATGTATGAGAAGGTGCTGGAGCTTGCACAGCTGTCCGAAACAGAGACGGTTTTTGACCTTTACTGCGGAATCGGAACCCTTTCACTTTTCCTGGCCCGGAAAGCAGGGAAAGTGATCGGCGTGGAAGTGGTGCCGGACGCCGTGGAAAATGCAAAGGAAAATGCCGCACGAAACCAGATCGGCAACGCCGTTTTTTATGAGGGAAAAGCAGAAGAAGTCGTGCCGGCGCTGCTTCGTGAAGATCCGGATCTGCACGCGGATATCGTGACGGTGGATCCCCCGCGCAAAGGCTGTGAGGCTTCATTGCTGGAAACGATTGCTGAAATTTCTCCGAAGAAGATCATCTACGTCAGCTGCGATCCCGCGACACTCGCCCGTGATCTGAAAATCCTTTCGGAAAAAGGATACCGGACGGAATACGTGCAGCCCTATGATCAGTTTGTATTCACTACACATGTGGAGACTGTCTGTCTGATGTCACGGATATAGAATTTGCGAACCTGATGAAGAAACAAACAGGCGGAGCTGCTTCCGGTTAAGAGAAGCGGTTCCGCCTTCTGTATTTTCAGTCATATAAGACAGGAAATCAGGTAAGGATCAGGTGTGATGGATGCGAAGGGGTCCTTTTTCCTTTCTGGTCCGGACGAGTTCCTCATGGGCAAATTTGTCATGAACGACGCAGCCGACCTTGCTCTGCTGGATGAGGAGTTCAAGGCAGCAGTCGCACAGGAGACAGTAGTTGATCTCATCGAATTTTCCTTCCATCACCTTGCGCGGAAGAGCGGGATCTGCAAGGGACTGGCGGCCGAGAGCGATCATGTCGCAGACGTCGTCGTTGATGCAGAAATCGCTGTAGGAAAGAAGATTGCTGTCTTCAGGAGTAACCGCGCA
>JABUSX010000407.1 GCA_021442545.1 Eubacterium sp.
CAGCCGGAAAAATGTACGGAAGCGGACAGAGAGATCCGTCGGTGAAAAAAGCAGCAAAGAAAAAAGGATGAGAATACATGTTGGACAAGAATACGGCACTTAACGGCGTCAGACTTTTCGTTCTCGATATGGACGGGACCGTCTACCTCGGTGACAGGGAAATTGAAGGCGCTTTTGATTTTATTCATCAGGTAGAGTCCGATCCGGGCCGGGATTTTATCTTTTTTACGAATAATGCGTCCCGTGTGCCTTCTGTTTATGTGGAAAAACTGGCTCGTCTCGGACTGACGGTAACCGAGGATAAGATCGTAACGGCCGGAGATGTATGTGCCGAATATCTGAAAGTAAACTATCCGGGTGCCCGTGTTTTTCTGAACGGAACTCCTGTTCTGGAGAAAAACTGGATAGAAAAAGGAATTGAGCTCGTTGATGCGGATCCGGATGTCTGTGTCCAGAGCTTCGATACGACTCTGACTTATGAAAAGCTGGATCGGATCTGCAGGTATATTCGGAACGGAGCTCCCTTTATTGCGACGCACATGGATATCAACTGTCCGACAGAGGACGGGTATATGCCGGACTGCGGTGCAATGTGTGCATTGATCACTGCTTCGACAGGCGTGAAGCCGCGTTATCTGGGAAAACCGTTTAAGGAAACCGTGGATATGATTACGGAGATCACCGGCTTTACGGCATCTGAGACCGCATTTGTGGGCGACCGCATCTATACGGATGTGCGCACCGGTGTGGACAACGGTGCGAAGGGATTCCTGGTGCTGACAGGAGAATCGGATATGCAGACTGTGGCAGAGTCCGGCGTGAAGCCGACCTGCATCTATGAATCTCTGGGTGAGATGAGGGCATATCTTTAAAAACATGTCACAGGCTGCCGGCTTTTTCTGAACATGCAGAAACTGACGGCTGTTGAAATACGCAGGAATTGCCGGCTTTTTCTGAATATACAGGAATTGCCGGTTATTTCTGAATATACAGGGATTGCCGGCTTTTTCTGAATATACAGGGACTGCCGGTTTTTTCTGTATATAAGACCGACTCCGGACAAGGAAACCTGTTTTTCCGAAGAGGATCAGTTCTCCTTTTTGCTTCCGTCATGCGGGTGGACGATTATTTCAGGAAAGGCAAGGTTTTCTGTGATAACTTCGATCGGGTCTTCTTCCTCCGTACTGAGCTGTTCGATCGGAACATCGCCTTCTGAAGTGCGGATCTCGGGTACTGCAGTTGTATTTTCCAGATCGATATAAATACATTTCTT
>JABUSX010000447.1 GCA_021442545.1 Eubacterium sp.
CTCGTCGATACGGTTTCCATACTCATCAATAAGGTTTCCGTTCTCATCAACAAGGTTCCCGTTTTCATCGATCAGATTTCCGTTCTCGTCTGTACTGCCGGTATTTCCACCGTCAGCCGCAGAATTTTCATCCGAGTCTTTTTTTGCATTGCCGGAGGATTTCTGTTTTTTCTTTCCGGTATTTGTATTATCCTTTTCCGGTGCAGGCGTTTTTTCCGGTTTGCTCTGGCTTCCGCCGGAAATTTCATTTTTGTCTGCTCCGGTATCGGCCGGATTTTCGACGGCAGAAGTCTCATTCTCTTTTGTATTATCTTTTGCATTTCCACCATCAGCATCCGTGTTCTGTTCCTGCTTTTCGTCTCCGGCTGATGATGTCTGCGGATCCGTTCCCTCTTCCGTTTTTTCCTGGTCGACCGGAGCCGCAACCAGAGGAGCTGCGGTTGTGTTTTCCGGCGGCAGAGAAGGCTGTCTCTGACCTTTTGTCAGATCCGTTGCACCGAGAACCGGATAAACTTTTTCCAGTACATCCGAATCTTCGTAGTTCTCTGTATCCAGCAGTTCCGATCCGGAATACACATCAGCCGCGGAAAGCGCCTGTGCTTCCGCTAAAGCTGCCGCCTCAGCCAGAGCCGCAGCTTCCAGTTCGCTTTTCCCGTTGATCGTAACAAATTTTTTTCCTGCACTGTCACACCCCGAAAGAACGCAGGCTCCTGCAACGGCCACACCCACAAGTGTGATCAGTATACCTTTCTTATTACGTGAATTCTTCATCTTACGATCCTCCCGTTTTTACAGAGTTTCCTTTATCAGGATCAGGTAATTTCGACTCTGTCTTTTATCCGTCTTGCTTTTCTGTTAATGCTCTGACTTTTGTCTGTCTTATTTTTCGGTTATCACTTTGTCTTCTGTCTGTTTTGTTTTCTGTTATTGTTCTGACTTTTGTCTGCTTTTCTATATTACACTGTCATCCGGCAGCATTCTTTCTGTTTTTAATTCTGTTTTTGTCTGTTTTGTTTTCCTATAGGATCCTGGATTCCATAATCATCAGGATTCCCTTACGTACGGATATTCTTACGTGATCCTTCTTCCATTCATTACTGGTCCCGATCGGCAGAGAATTCACCAGTTCCGCATTCTCCAGCTCATACTTTGCTCCGGAAATACTGACGCCCTCGGATCTGTCCGTAAACGAAAATACCGAAAGCGAATATCCCTGCCGTTCGGGTATATCCGTTTCTCCGCTGCACAGAAACGAAATACG
>JABUSX010000006.1 GCA_021442545.1 Eubacterium sp.
GTGTCGGATCCCCGTCCGGCTTTTCATCGCTCTCTTCCTCCTCTTCACCGGCTTTGTCTTTATCGATATCATCTGCGTTTTTGTCGTCGGTGTTTTTATCCTTCACTTCTTTCCCGTTCTTATCTTTCTCCTTCGTATCCTGATCATTCTCACTCTCATCTTTGACGGCCTGATCATCTGCGCCCTGCTCATTTTTGCCCTGACCATCCGTGCTCTGATCATTCGTATCCCGGTCGTTTACATCCTGATCGTTTGCGTCCTGATCATCTGCATTTTGATCACCCGTGTCCGCTTCATTCGCATCCTGGCCGTTCGCTTCCTGATTATCCGTGTTCCGGTCATCTGCGTTCGGAGCATCCTCGCCAGGGACGTTCGCGCCGGGATCATTCGTGTCCGGGACATTCGCGCCGGAGGCATTCGCATCCGGAGAATTCACATTCGGATCATTCGCGTCCGGATCGTTCACGTCGTTTTCATCCGCATCCGTACTGCCGGAGGATCCGTTTCCCTCATTATTGCCGGGGGCATTCGCAGGATCTTCATTCACTTTATCCGCGGTCTGATCCCCTTCATTTTTCACTCCGGAGCTGTCTTCTCCCCTTCCCGCACCTGCATTCTCAAAATCCGCTTTCCCGCTTTCATTATGAGATGCCGTATTTCCGGCCGATACCGATATGGCCGCGCCCGCTGTTCCGGATACCGCGATCAATATCGATAAAACAATAGCTGTCAGTTTCTTTCTGATTTTCATGTTGTTCTCCTTCTTTTTTTGAAAATAAACGGATTTCCGAAGACCGCATGACCTTTCATCCGGTTTTTCAGACTGCTGCAGTTTCGGTATTTGCATGTATGTAAAGAAATGGATTA
Source organism: Eubacterium sp. (assembly GCA_021442545.1). Classification (GTDB taxonomy): domain Bacteria; phylum Bacillota; class Clostridia; order Lachnospirales; family Lachnospiraceae; genus Bilifractor. The sequence goes on from JABUSX010000006.1 coordinate 868, forward strand.
TGATGGTTCTAAAACCGAGAAATGTGAGATGAATATGCTGAATAAAAATTACGATATGAAACCTGTTGCGTTTATCCGGTCTCCCTTTCCCGAAAAGTTCGGGATCCCGAGGCAGAGCGGACTTGCCGACACGGTTTCCGAAATTGTTTTTACGGAAGACTATGCCCGGGAGGAGGCCGTCCGGGGTCTTGAAGCCTTCTCTCATATCTGGCTGATCTGGCGTTTTTCGGAAAACGAAGACGCTTCTGCCCGTCTTACGGTGCGGCCGCCCCGTCTCGGCGGGAATACGCGTATCGGTGTTTTTGCCACACGTTCCCCGTTCCGCCCGAACGGAATCGGGCTTTCCTGTGTGAAACTGGATAAGATCCGGTTTGACCGGACAAAAGG
>JABUSX010000265.1 GCA_021442545.1 Eubacterium sp.
ATTTCTTCGGCCTCTTCGTATTCTACCGCTTCTTCGGCTTCTGCTATTTCTTCCGCTTCCTCGTATTCTACCGCTTCTTCGGCTTCTGCTATTTCTTCCGCTTCTTCGATTTCTTCCGCCTCTTCTATTTCTTCGGCTTCTTCGATTTCTTCCGTTTCTTCGGATTCTTCGTATTCTACCGCTTCTTCGGCTTCTGCTATTTCTTCTGTTTCCTCCGCTTCTTCAGATTCTTCTGACTTTTCAGCCTCTTCTGCTTCTTCGGTTTTTCCAGACTCTTCCGTCTCTGCTGCTTCTTCCGGTTTTTCTGCTTCTTCAGCTTCTGCTGTATCCTCTGTTTTTACCGGTTCTGCCTCCTCGGCTTCTTCATCTTTCTTCTCGTCAAAAGGATCCTTGTATTCTTCGGCTCCGTAGACAGCATAATAGTTATACAAAGCCTCTTCCAGTTCCGGCGTCAGGATATCCTTTTTCGTGCGAAGGTATTCGATCACTTCTGCCATTGTAACGATCGCACCCGTTTCAAATCCGTAGGTTTCCCGGATCTCACTCAATGCACTGACCGTACCTTTGCCCTTTTCCATGCGGTCAAGAGAAACAATCAGGCCCTTGATCTCAATATCTCCCTGTGCCATAAGGATCGGATAGGTTTCCTCAATGGATTTTCCCGAAGTTGTCACATCTTCAATGATCACGACGCGGTCGCCGTCTTTAAGCGGACTTCCGAGCAGAATACCGGCATCACCATGATCTTTCGCTTCCTTTCGATTCGAACAATACCGGATCTTTGCTCCGTACAGGCGGTTGAATGCCATTGCTGCCGCAACAGAAAGCGGGATGCCCTTGTACGCCGGTCCGAAGAGCACATCAAAGTCCGTTCCGAAACGCTCATAAATGGCCATTGCATAAAATTCGCCCAGCTTTTCCAGCTGCTCTCCGGTCACATACAGGCCGGCGTTCATGAAGAAGGGAGACTGTCTTCCGCTCTTTAAGGTAAAAGATCCGAATTTCAGAACATCACTGTCCATCATGAATGTAATAAAATCATTTTTGTATGAAGATGCTTCAGCCGCATCTTCACCTGCAAGTTCAAATTTCAGCTGTTTCCAGGCCTTCATCACTTTTTTCTCAAGTTTTTTTGCAGCCTTCTTATTCACTGCCTTACCGAACTTCTTTTCGGCTTCTTTTTTCAATGCCTTTTTCAGCTTCTTTTCCGCTTCTTTCTTCATTGCCTTTTCGATTTTCTTTTCCGCTTTTTT
>JABUSX010000065.1 GCA_021442545.1 Eubacterium sp.
GCTTCAGCATGATCCGCAAAGGGCATTTCATAGGGAGATCCGCTGAAGGAAACAAAGACGCACGGATTCCGAAGCTTCTGAATCCGTTCAAGCAGGGAGATCTGATTCTGAGGCATCTTCATGTCTTTACGGTCATAGCCTTCACCTTCTGCCAGGTCGGTGAGGCCGCCGAAAAACAGGATCGTCCGGCCGTCCTCCGCTGCCCGCAGAGCCTCATCTTCAAGATCTTTGTCCGGCTCCGCTGCCGCTGCATCGTAACCCCGGGAAAAGGTACAGGAAAGACCGTTTTCCTTCAGCGCATCCCATGCGCTGACAACAGATTCCGTTGAAATATGACTGCTTCCGCCGCCCTGAATACGCATTTTCTTTGCCAGATCCCCGATGACCAGATAGTTCTGACCCGGACCCAGCGGAAGAACACCTTCATTTTTCAGCAGTACGGCCGATTCTCCGGCGACCCTTACGGCAAGAGCATGGTGTGACTTATAATCAGCCGGCGTTCTCTCACGGTTTTCTGACGAATATTTCTCCGCCAGCCGCATAACCCGCCCGGCCGCCCGGATGATGGCAGATCTTCTGATCTTTCCTTTCTGAAGGTCCTTTTTCAAAGGCTTCAGATGACATCCCTTATTTCCCGGCATTTCCAGATCCATGCCGGCTTTCAGACTGGCTGCCAGATCGGTGCAGGCGCTCCAGTCGGAGATCACCGCTCCCCGAAATCCCCATGTGTCCCGCAGAATTTTTGTCAGCAGTTCTTCATTCTGACAGGCATAGATTCCGTTCAGACGGTTATACGACGCCATGACGGTGGCTGGCTGCGCCTCCTGCACGGCGATCTGAAAGGCACGAAGATAGATCTCATGCAGTGCCCTTTCATCGATCTGACTGTTGGAGGTCTGCCGTTTCGTCTCCTGGGAATTACCCGCAAAATGCTTTAAGGAGCAGCCGATCCCTTTTTTCTGCATGGCGGAAATAAACGCTGCACTCAGCTTTCCTGCCAGATAGGGATCTTCCGAAAAGTACTCGAAGTTTCTTCCGCAAAGAGGCGACCTTTTCATGTTGACGCCAGGTCCCAGAACAAGGCCGACACCCTGATCGGCCGCTTCTTCCGCGATAGCTGCAGCTTCTTCCGCGATCAACTCCGTGTCCCAGCTGCAGGCGGAAGCCGAAGCCGTCGGAAAACAGGTGGCCGTATAGCTGTCATTGCAGGCCTGGATTCCTTCATCCTGCCTGCGCAGCCCATGAGG
>JABUSX010000171.1 GCA_021442545.1 Eubacterium sp.
GACACCATGTAGACGGAAGCGAATTCCAATCCACCCATTTTTTCCATCTTTGTTTTGTTCTCGGTAAAAAGTTCACATCTGCTCTGTAATTCTGCCTTCATCGTAAGATCTCCTTATCTTGTTTTATCCATATTTTGATTTATCCTTGTTTCATTTTCCGGTTATATTTTAAACGGATTTCCGTTCGGATTTAAGTACTTAAGCAAAAATCTTTCGGTCCTTTTGAATATGTTTTACCCTGTTTGTACCTTTTGGATGCATTTCGTCCCCTCCGGCAGTTCTTCGCAGATGACTTTCACGTACCGCTTCGGACCGCTGAAGCTGGCAGCGTGTGAAAGACCGGTAAAGAAAAAACCGGGCCGAAGGTCCGGTTTTTCCTGAATAATATTCACATTTCTGCATTTGGTTTTTAAACAAACGGCACATACGGATCAATGGTGCCTGTACCATTCGAATGCGGCATTCCCGGTATTTTGTGCCCGTTGGTAATGGCAGGTCCGACTCCGCCTGTTACCTTTTGCATCTCATCTATATCTACTTTCCTGATTTCTTCATTTTCAATTTCTTTTTTGATTTCTTTATCCATAGTGAAACCTCCTTCTTCCGATATTTCGCCCGGATCAGTTTCCTTCTTTAATAATTTAAATAATATCACGTTGCGGCAAACGGAACAATATACTGGTCAGGAATGCATTTTTTCTGGCAGAAAAGAGTTCACTCCTTCAGCCCAAGCACCTGTATCAGCACCTCAACCGCATCGGATACAAGGTCTGCGCACGGGCGTTTTTTGTAATACTCCTTCGTCCTTTCTTCAGGAACGGGGGAATCCTGTTTCCGGGTGAGTCCCAGCAGTTCCCGGCATACGATCGAACCGTTCTTTTCCGCAAACAGCTTTGCGGCTTCCTGCTCCGTGGCATAAAGCTTCGCTTTTGTCTGTGCGTCCTTCGGATCGGAATAGCCGTAATACTGCCCGATGACGATCATCATTCCGCTGACCGCTCCGCATACTTCCCTGAGTTTCCCCATTCCGCCTCCCAGGGGAGAGACCAGTTTTACGAGTTCTTCTTCCTCAATATCGAATACATCCTTGAACGCCAGCACCACAGCCTGTGCACAGTTATATCCCTGCAGAAAATAGCTCTTTCCGATTTCATTTCTTTTCATGGCTGCTGCCCCTCCTCAGATTCCAAAGATTCTGCGTTCTGCACTGATCTGAAACGTCCTGGTTTATGACCATTATTTCTC
>JABUSX010000267.1 GCA_021442545.1 Eubacterium sp.
GCAGCCGCTGCCGCAGCGACGCCCCCGGCCATTGCCATAACCGGAACACGGTCCTTCTTTCCGTTCTTTGTCTTCATGATGTACCAGAGCGGACCGGTAATGAAGATGGAGGAGAAGGCACCTGCGATAAGGCCGATGATGATCGGAAGGGCAAACTCCTGAATGGACGGAATCGATCTGCTCATCAGGAAGAGCACGAAGATCGCGATGAAGGTCGTCAGGTTCGAATACAGGCTTCGCGTCAGAGTCTGCGAGATCGAAGTATCCACGATATTCTTGTAGCTGTCTCCGCGCATCACGAGGTTGTTCTCGCGGATACGGTCGAAGATAACGATCGTAGCATTGATCGAATAACCGAGGATCGTCAGCATGACCGCAATAAAGGTACTGCTGACCGAAATATGGAACCAGGTATAGAAGGCAATACAGACGCAGATATCGTGTACGAGAGCGATAACCGCACTGGTTGCAAAGCGTATGTCACGGAAACGGATGAAGATGTAGACGAGCATGGCCGCAACTGCGATGATAACCGCCAGGATCGCGTTATTCCTCATTTCGCCGCTGACGACCGAGGAGATATTTTCTGCCGTGATCTCCGCGGCATCCACGCCGGGGAAGTTCTCCTCCAGTGCCGCATTCAGTTCATTACGTTTGTCGAGGTTGAGTTCCTTTGTCTTGATGATGACTGAGGTGGTTCCGGAGATCTTCTGGAACTGGATGTCGTTGTCTCCCGTGACTTCGGCCACGACAGGCTGCACCTGTTTTTCCAGATCTTCAATGCTCATATCTTCGCCGAAATCAACGGTAGTGGCCGTGCCCCCGACGAAATCCAGGCTGAAATTCATGATCTTTCCGGTAGATGCATTGTTGACGCCCATGCCGATCGGAACGGCCACGATCAGGATCAGGCCGATGATGATCGGAATCCAGCGTTTTCCGACGAAGTCAAATTTGCTGCGGACCTTCGCCTTGCCGTAGAATTTTTCATCCTTTGCGCCGATGCCGTAGAAGGCATAGCTCAGAAGACGGGAAATCACAAGGCTTGTAAACATGGAAAGAATAACACCGATGGCCAGCGTCACGGAGAAGCCCTGGATGCTGCCGGTGCCGAGAATGTACAGAACAACGGCCGCGATCAGAGTTGTGACGTTGCCGTCCAGGATGGCCGAAAAGGCCTTGTGGAAACCGCCCTTTAATGACTGGAACACGCCATGTCCGTCTGCCAGTTCCTCACG
>JABUSX010000369.1 GCA_021442545.1 Eubacterium sp.
GAATCCAAGACCATGCTGACAGAGCTGGATCTCGTGGAAGGCATGCAGTTCGACCGCGGCTATGTTTCCGCATACATGGCGACTGATATGGAAAAGATGGAAGCAAATCTGCAGGATCCGTACATTCTTATCACCGATAAGAAGATCAGCACGATCCAGGAGATCCTTCCGCTTCTTGAGCAGATCGTTCAGAATGGCGCCAGCCTCCTGATCATTGCAGAAGATGTTGAAGGCGAGGCCCTTTCCACTCTGATCGTCAACAAACTGCGCGGCACTTTCAAAGTATGTGCAGTCAAGGCTCCGGGCTATGGCGACAGAAGAAAAGAAATGCTGCAGGATATTGCTGTTCTGACAGGCGGCACAGTCGTTTCCGCCGAACTCGGCTATGAGCTGAAGGATGCAACAATGGATCTGCTCGGCAGAGCAAAATCTGTTCAGATCAAGAAAGAAACCACGGTCATCGTGGACGGCGCAGGCAAGAAGACTGCCATCAAGGACCGGATCGGTCAGATCAAGAACCAGATCAGCACGACAACATCCGAGTTCGATAAGGAAAAACTGCAGGAACGCCTTGCCAAACTTTCCGGCGGCGTAGCCGTTATCCGCGTCGGTGCAGCAACCGAGACAGAAATGAAAGAAGCAAAGCTTCGTATGGAAGACGCTCTGAATGCGACCCGTGCAGCAGTTGAAGAAGGCATTATCGCCGGCGGCGGATCCGCTTATGTTCATGCAACAAAAGAACTGCTGAAATACATCAAAGGTCTTGAAGGAGACGAAAAGACAGGCGCGATGATCGTGTGCAAGGCTCTTGAAGCTCCGATGGCAATGATCGCACAGAATGCCGGACTCGACGGCGCCGTCATCATCAGCAAAGTCAAAGAAGGAAAACCGGGATACGGTTTCGATGCATACAACGAAGAGTATGTTGACATGGTGAAAGCAGGGATCCTTGATCCGACAAAGGTCACACGCAGCGCACTTCAGAACGCGACCAGCGTAGCCTCCTCACTGCTTACCACAGAAGGAGCCGTTTCCATAATCAAAGAGCCCGCTCCCGCAATGCCCGCAGGCGGAGCCCCGATGATGTAAATAAATGATACAAGGGTCCAAAAGTCATGAATGTCATGCTTGCATGGCAATTCATGACCTTGGGACCCGTACAAACATGAGAATGAAGCTGTTTTTCGAAGAAAAATGAGCGGAATTCGAATGTTTGCAGGATTTCGGGAGCACGAAGT
>JABUSX010000227.1 GCA_021442545.1 Eubacterium sp.
CATGATGCCGAGGAAGTTGACCATCTGGTTGCAGAGGGTGGAAAGATGAGCGGCCGGAGAAGATGTGATCTTGCCCGGGACACCGCCGAGGCCTTCCTGGATCAGCTGTTTCAGACTCCAGCCTGCGCAGTAGCCTGTCAGCATACTCAGGTCGTGGATGTGGATGGCAGCGCTTCTGTGCGCTTCGGCGATCTCATGATCATAGATCTCGCTCAGCCAGTAATTTGCGGTGATGGCACCGGAATTGGACAGGATCAGTCCTCCGACGCTGTAGGTGACCGTCGAATTTTCTTTAACGCGCCAGTCGTTGATCTTCAGATAATCATCGACCAGGTCCTTGTAGCTGAGCATGGCACGGTTGACATTCCGCACCTTCTCTCTCTGTTTACGATAGAGGATATAGGCCTTGGAAACGTCCGCGTAACCGGCTTCCGACAAAATTTTTTCAACACTGTCCTGGATCTCTTCGACCGTGATCAGTTCTGCTTTGATCTTCGGCTCAAAGTCTGATGTGACCCTGAGCGAAAGCATGTCGATCACCGAAGGATGCGACTGTCTGCCGCAGGCGTTGAAAGCCTTCTCGATCGCTGCACTGATCTTGGCAATATTAAAATCAACTTCAACGCCGTCACGCTTCGTTACACGATACATTTTTTCCCCCCTCATTGGCTTGATACGATCATCTGTCTTCCGAAATACGTTTCTTCGAAACCATCCGGTTTCTTTTGCCGTAAACGACCTAAAGAAAAATACCACATTCCGGGAAGGAAATCAATATATTGTGTGCATATTAAGACGATTTAATATATATGGTGGGGAGATCCCATGATGTTTCACGAAAAAGAAAATCCGGAAAAATCCCCGAATTACGGACTTTCAGCCCCTGATCTCCACATGTTTCACGTAAGATGTTAACTGATCTTTAAATTTTTCCATCTCATCTGCTCCGTACGCAGACAGACCTCCGTACAGTACTTTTTCACGATCCACAAAAGTCTGAAGGAAATATTTCTCCGCGCCCCTGATAAAAGAACCGATCTCTTCAAAGGATGCAGCATCATGAAATTCCCGGACGACCGTTGTCCGGAACTCGTAATCCACCTTTCCGGAAAGAAGAAAGTCCTTGCTCTCCCGTACCTTCGACAGATCAAAAGCCGGAAGGCCGATCGTTTCGGCATACCGGTCCGGACTGTTTTTTATGTCCATGGCCACATAATCCG
>JABUSX010000443.1 GCA_021442545.1 Eubacterium sp.
CTTGTGGAAATGGACGGTTTCGGCGTGAACGAAGGCATCATCGTGATGGCGGCCACGAACCGCGTGGATATCCTGGATCCGGCTATCTTAAGACCGGGCCGTTTCGACCGTAAGGTCGCTGTGAGCCGTCCGGACGTCAAAGGACGCGAGGAGATCCTGAAGGTCCATGCGAAAAACAAACCGCTCGGCGACGATGTTGATCTGCGGCAGATCGCCCAGACGACGGCAGGCTTCACAGGAGCGGATCTTGAGAACCTGCTGAACGAGGCGGCGATCCGGGCTGCGAAGCACGGGCGCGTATACACGATCCAGGAAGACATCAAGGATGCCTTCATCAAAGTCGGCATCGGAACGGAGAAACGCAGCCGCGTGATTTCCGATAAGGAAAAACTGATCACGGCCTATCATGAATCCGGGCACGCGATCCTCTTCCATCTGCTTCCGGATATGAACCCGGTCTATACGATTTCGATCATTCCGACGGGTCCCGGAGCGGCCGGCTACACGATGCCGCAGCCGGAGAACGATGACATGTTCCTGACCCGCAACCGGATGCTGCAGCTGATCATGGTCGATCTCGGCGGACGCGTGGCGGAAGAACTGATCTTCGACGACATCACCTCCGGCGCGGCCCAGGATATCAAGCAGGCGACCGGGCTGGCGCGGGATATGGTCATGAAATACGGTATGTCCAAGACACTTGGTCTTGTAAACTACGAGGAAAGCTCCGAAGAGATCTTCATCGGCCGCGACCTCGGACATACGAAGAATTTCAGTGAGCAGATCGCATCCCAGATCGACAACGAGGTGCGGGATATCATCGAAGGCTGCCATCAGAAAGCAAAGGCGCTGATCGGAAAGTATCGTGCCGTTCTGGACGAGTGTGCAAAACAGCTGATCGAAAAAGAAAAACTGACACGCACGGAGTTCGAGGCTATTTTTGACACGATGGCTGCAGAGAAAGTGATTCCGGCCGATTATATCGAAAAATAAAAGGTAAAAGATGGGGATCGAGTACGACGCTTTATATTCAGACGAAACCAGAATGTTCTGCTCTCCGATGGATCCGGATCCCGGCGATCTCGTGAAGATCCGGATGCGCACGGCGCAGTTCGGCGCTGACCGCGTTGTGCTGCGGCATGAAGAAGAGTGGATCGATATGCGTCTGGAATTTGTGCAGGACGGATTTGATTACTATTCCGCACAGATCAG
>JABUSX010000430.1 GCA_021442545.1 Eubacterium sp.
CCGGTGTAGGTATTGGTAACCAGTTCGATCTCAAGATAACGATCTGTACAATAGCGCACCATTCCGCTGTAAAGAGTAACTTCAGCAAAATGACGTCCATCCCTGTCAAAAAGATTCAGATCTCCGGTTTCTGTATTCCCGTCTTTCACGAACCGTACTTTCACTGTTTTTCTGGAGGAAAGCGACGCATACTGACTTTCCGTAAGCGGGAAAATCAGACTCCAGTGTTCTCCGGATATGATCTTATACAGAGGATCGCCTGCCGAAACCTTGTCAAAAGTCTGCAGACTGCGGGCCGGTTCTTCCGTATTGGCAAAATCATCGGCTGAAATGTTTTCGGCTTTACGCTCTTCCTTTCCGTCCGTAATAAATGACACGATACCGTCTGAAGGGGCCTCGCTGACCATGCCATTGACTTTTCCTGTGTCCGAATTGTTGACAATCGAAGAATTGACAGCAAATTTCAGTTCATACACATTATTGAAGGAATTCGGAGAATAGGAACGCGAAAAACGGGATACCAGGTCACGAACAGCACTAAGATCCGAATCCGACAGACGGATCGTCGTCAACTCGCTTTTATTTCCGGCAACGGTGCAGATCACGTCATTTCTGGATGCTTTTGAAGATTCCATAGCATAATAAGTGACATAACCGTCCGCCGGCGCTTTGACGATTTCTTCCTGCCGGACCGCCATGGCTGTATAGGAATCATTGCCGGAAAGTGTACCAAAGGTAACCATGTATGAAGAAACGTGATCCGTCATCAGGTAGACCACGATCATAATGACAAGGTAGGCAAGCAGAGCAATGAGTACCACCGTACCAATATTCCATTTGGGCCGTTTTCTCTCTTCCAAATTACAACATCTCCGATATTTAAATCGAATTCTTACAAAAAATAAAGAGCGCCGCAGGGACGCTCTCAGGCGTTACAGTTTTTTATCAAAGTGAAATCAGAATTTCGTCATGAAGTTCCTGATCCAGTTCTTCTTTATCACGGGAAATGCTGATGACAAAATCAACCTTTGTCAGTTCACTGATGTTTCGAAGCTGCGAAATGCACTCTGTCACACGTTCCGGGGTATCTTCAAGATTCGAAAGTGTCATAAAGCTGTCCAGAAACATGGTTTCTATATCGTGGTCGCGGGAAATGACGCCGCAGATAAATCCGATAAATTCATCACAGTTTTT
>JABUSX010000255.1 GCA_021442545.1 Eubacterium sp.
GATCCAGATGGATATGCTTCCGCGTATCTTCCCGCCGTTCCCGGAGAAGGAATCCGTGGATATTTATGCCGTCATGAATCCGGCAAAAGAGGTTGGCGGAGACTTTTACGATTACTTCTTCCTGACGGAAAATCAGCTGGCTTTCGTAGTTGCCGATGTTTCCGGAAAGGGTGTTCCGGCAGCTCTGTTCATGGTTATTTCCAAGACGCTGCTGAAAAACCGTGCCATGGAAGGCGGAAGACCTTCCGAAATTCTTGCGGATGTAAACAATCAGCTTTGTGAAGGAAATGAAGCCGAACTTTTTGTTACCGTCTGGCTGGCTATTCTGGATCTTTCCACCGGAAAAGTCACGGCGGCAAATGCCGGTCATGAATTCCCGGCGATCCGTGACGGAAAGGGCCGGTTCACGCTTCTTCATGATAAACATGGTTTTGTACTGGCCGGTATGGAAGGGACGAGATACACAGACTATGAATTCACCCTGGAGCCGAACGGAGGATTCTTTGTCTATACGGACGGTGTGGCAGAGGCTTCCAACGCAGACAACGAGCTTTACGGTACGGACCGTATGATCGAAGCGCTGAACAAAGATCCGGGTGTCAGTTCGATCGAGTTTATCAAAAATGTGGATGACAGCATTAAGGAATTCGTCGGAAAAGCTCCCCAGTTTGATGACATAACCATGGTCGGTCTGGTCTGGAAGGGCGGCGACCTGATGTGCGAAAAGCTTGTTGTGGACGCTGTTGATGAAAACATGCCGAAACTGGAAGCCTTCCTGGAAGAAAATCTGATGAAAGAGGGCTGTCCGTTTAAGGCCCTGAATCAGATCACCGTTGCAGCCGAAGAGATCTTTGTCAATATCTCTCATTATGCTTATGAAGGAGAAAAGAAGGGACGTGTACAGATCATGATGGAGATCACGAAAGATGATCCGAAGGTCATGAAGCTTCGCTTTATCGATGAAGGTGCCCCGTTCAATCCTCTCGAAAACGAGGATCCGGATATCACCGAAGGTTTTGAAGAAAGACAGATCGGCGGACTCGGCATCTTCCTGGTCAAGAAGACGATGGATTACGTGTCTTATATTCATGAGGATAACAAAAACGTGCTGACGATCTGGAAGACGCTGGAGGCTCCGGAAAAGAAGTGACGAACGTTTCAGCCGGATGAGATAACGGATACGTGA
>JABUSX010000464.1 GCA_021442545.1 Eubacterium sp.
CAAAGCTATGTCGTATTTGAAACCTGCCTGAATGCGGAAGGCATGCCGGTGGCGTCTCACGAAGATCCGGATGATAAAAACCAGACTGTGCAGACGCCCGGGATCCGGACATCCGCCGTTGACGGCAGCACCGGAAATCATACCGGCACGATCGGTACGAAGGTTACGATCACAGATACCGTGACTTACAGCAACCTTGCGGCCGGAAAGAAATATACGATCAGCGGCATGCTGATGGATAAAGAGACAGGCAAAGCGCTGAAGGACAAAGACGGCAGAAACATTACGGCAGGAAAAACCTTCCGCCCCGCAGAGGCAGACGGCACGATCGAGCTGGAATACAGGCTGGATTCCGTTCTCCTGGCCGGAAAGACGGTCGTGGTGTTTGAACGGCTTCGCTGTGAAGGAATTGAAGTGGCTTCTCATGCAGATATAGAAGACGAGACGCAGAGCGTACACTATCCGAAGATCGGAACAACGGCATCCGTTAACGGCAAAAAAGAAGCCGAAGCGGGAGGAATACAGACGATCAGGGATCAGGTTGCCTATGAAAATCTGGTTCCGGGTCAGACCTATGTGCTGAACGGCCAGATGATGAACCGGAAGACGGGAAATCCCGTTTCCATCGTAAAAGAAGTGGAATTTACGGCCGGAGGGACGGGCAGCGGTTCTGTTGAGGTTGAATTCCATCTGACGACAGATGACATGGCCGGCGCTGCGCTTGTGGCTTTTGAGGAACTATATTCCTACAGGGTCTTCCACGGGAGTGAGACAGGGCGAAAAAGCAGGATCGCGGAGCATAAAAATCTGCAGGATGAAGGACAGACCGTAACATTTAAGGGATCGAAGGTGAAACATGCAGATGAGGAAAAGGAGGATTCCGAAGAGGACACGCCGATAACGACGAAGACTGTCGGAAGCGTAAAAACGGATGATGTTCAGCCTGTCAGACCTCTGATCGGAGCACTCGGGCTGGCAATGGCGGTTCTTTCGGTCCTTTCGGCGATCCGGGCACGGAGCAGGAACAGAAAAAAGCAGAGACATAAATATAAGTAATGCGGAAAACAAAGGCAGATGATCTGAAATCCTGAGCATGGGTCCTGACGGATCCGTGCTCAGAAACAGACAGAATCACCGGAAACAGACAGAATCA
>JABUSX010000106.1 GCA_021442545.1 Eubacterium sp.
TATCCGGTATCCGGACAGACCTATTCGCGAAAAGTCGACACACGTGTCGTCAATGTACTCGCCGGCATTGCGGCAAGTGCACATAAATTTTCAAACGATATCCGGCTGCTTCAGCACCTGAAGGAGGTCGAAGAACCTTTTGAAAAAGGGCAGATCGGATCCTCCGCCATGGCTTACAAGCGCAATCCGATGCGGGACGAACGGATCGCTTCTCTGTCGCGTTTTGTGATTGCAGGTGCGATGAATCCGGCGCTGACATCCGCGGAACAGTGGTTTGAACGCACACTGGACGACTCTGCGAACAAGAGACTCTCCGTTGCGGAAACCTTCCTTGCGACAGACGGCATCCTGGATCTTGTCTGCAATGTGGCAGACGGCCTTGTCGTCTATCCGAAGATGATCGAAAAGCATCTGATGGCAGAACTGCCCTTTATGGCGACCGAGAACATCATGATGGATGCCGTACGGGCCGGCGGAGACCGTCAGGAGCTTCATGAAAAGATCCGTACCCTGTCGATGGAAGCAGGACGCGCGGTCAAGGTTGAAGGGAAGGATAACGATCTGCTGAAACGGATCGCAGCCGATCCCGAATTCCGTCTGACCGAAGAGGATCTTCAGAAATGTATGGAACCGGCCCGTTATACCGGATGTGCCGCATATCAGACAGAAACCTACCTGACCGATATCGTCAGGCCGCTTCTGGAGGAACGGAAGGAACTTCTGGGGCTCCGTGCGGAAATCAACGTTTAAGAAAAAGTGAGGCAGAAAAGTGGTCAAAGCAGTAGTAGGAGCAAACTGGGGCGATGAAGGGAAAGGAAAGATCACGGACATGCTGGCCGGTGAAGCGGACGTTGTCGTTCGTTTTCAGGGCGGTGCCAATGCCGGTCATACCATCGTGAACAAACATGGGAAATTTGTCCTGCATACGCTTCCCTCCGGTGTATTCAACGAGAACGTGACGAACGTGATCGGAAACGGCGTTGCACTGAATATTCCGGTTCTGTTCAGGGAACTTCAGGAGATCCTGGACCGCGGGATGCCGAAGCCGAAGCTGCTGGTGTCCGACCGGGCACAGATGGTCATGCCTTATCACATTCTTTTTGATCAGTACGAAGAAGAACGTCTGGCCGGAAA
>JABUSX010000232.1 GCA_021442545.1 Eubacterium sp.
CGTCTCTTTCGTGCAGGAAATTTCCGATGGTCTTCCCGCTGTCTCGTCTCTTTCCTGTTTCTCTTCTGTATATATCTTTCTTTTTTCCTGTTTATGACCCGACAATCATATTAAGGAGGTATTCCCTTGTTCTGTAAAATCCAGTCGGCGGCGATCTGCGGGATCGACGCTGTTCCTGTTACCGTCGAAACCGATGTCAGCGACGGCCTTCCCCAGTTTACCATGGTCGGTTATGTTTCTTCTCAGGTTCGGGAAGCACAGGAACGGGTGCGCACGGCTTTAAAAAATCTGGGCATACGACTCCCGCCCCAGCGCATCACCGTAAATCTGGCTCCCGGAGACCTCCGAAAGGACGGGAGCCGTTTCGACCTTCCCATTGCAGCCGCTATTCTCTGCGCGCTCGGAAAAATTCCGCCGGCAGCACTCGAGGGCCTTCTTATTGCCGGAGAGCTCCATCTGGATGGATGCGTGGAAGGTGTCACCGGTGCATTGCCCACGACCCTGCTGGCAAGGGATAAGGGGTTTCACACCTGTATTCTGCCTCATGAAAATGCCGCAGAAGGACGTGTCGTAGAAGGAATACGGATCGTAGCTGTCCGGTCCCTACAGGAATTTGTATCCTTCTGCAAAGGTGAATTTCTTCCTGATTTACAGTCTTCGGAAAATAACATTTTGTATGATGCGGAACGTTATGACGTGGATTTTTCCGATATTCAGGGACAGGAGCCCGTAAAGCGGGCTTCCCTGATCGCCGCCGCCGGTTTTCACAACCTGCTGCTTTCCGGCCCGCCGGGCTCCGGAAAAAGCATGGCGGCAAAAAGGATACCGACGATCCTTCCGAAGCTGACACCGGAAGAAAGTCTCGAAATTTCCAAAATCTACAGTATTGTCGGCCTCCTCTCGGAGAAGCGTCCTCTTATGCGCTGCCGTCCTTTTCGTGCTCCTCATCACACGATCACGGCAGCCGCCCTGTGCGGAAGCGGTTACCGGCCCCGTCCCGGTGAGATCACACTTGCCCACAGGGGCGTCCTGTTTCTGGATGAACTTCCGGAAATGCGCTCCGCAACGATTGAAATGCTCCGCCAGCCCCTGGAAGACCGTGAGATCATGATCTCAC
>JABUSX010000364.1 GCA_021442545.1 Eubacterium sp.
GAACGCATTGCGTACTATAAGAAGATCGGACAAGGTGAGTAAGCGTTTTTAGAAGAAAAACAAGGTGAATGATTTCATCCGGGGAAGACCGGGCGGAAAATATGCTCTCTTCTGTGAAGACAGGGTGGAAAAAATGCACCGAAGCATTAAAATGTAATATGAATGGCAGACCGGAAGATGCGGAAACGCAGTTCCGGTCTGATTTTATAACACGGAAGGAACATTGTGGAAAACATGTGTCTGTTCGATGCTTGAAGAGATACGGAAAGCATTATACAATATACAGGTATCGGTTGATTTTGAAAGACATTTTGTCACCGCCTGTGCAGGCAAAATAAGAAGGAAGACCGTATGAGATTAAAAAAAGTATATCCCAGGATAGGCATTCTTGCTTTGATGCAGGGACTGTACGATGAATCCCAGCCGGATATTCCGGCAGACCAGACGGCGTTTATTCAAGGGGTCATAAAACGGCTTGACGGAACCGCGGAGTATGTTTTTCCCGGACTGGCGAAGGAACGAAGCCAGATCGAGAAATATGTAAGGGATTTTCAGATGGCGGATCTTGACGGCATTATGATCGTGAACGTCATGTATTCGCCGGGTCTGAAACTGGTGCAGGCATTCAAACGAAATCATCTTCCCGTACTGGTGGCAAATATACAGCCGCTTCCTGAAGTAGAGCCGTACTGGAACTGGCATTATCTGACAACCAATCAGGGTATTCATGGGGCTCAGGATACGGCCGGTACGCTTCTTCGTCTGGGATGCCATCCTGCGGTTATTACAGAAGACTGGAAGAGTGAAGCCTTCGTTTCTTTCGTTCGTGACTGGGCACTGGCTTCTGCAGCCGTCCGTGCGCTTTCCCATACACGTGCAGCCTGTATGGAAAAGATGAAAAACATGGGCGATATCCTCGGAGATGAATTTGCGTTTTTCAAAACCTTCGGTATGGAACTGCTGCATGAAGGAATCGGCGGCGTACTCGCCTGTATGGATAAGGTCACGGAGGAAGAAATAGATATTCGTATTGCTTCGGACCGACAGAATTTTGAAATAGAGGAACAGATCCCGGAAGAGTCTCATCGCTATGCGGCTTGCCTGCAGCTGGCA
>JABUSX010000308.1 GCA_021442545.1 Eubacterium sp.
CAGCCTGCGAAATGAAATGCGGCGTTTTCTGCGTGCACAGATTTCCACATAATCCAGTTTGTCCGGAAAAGAAATCTGTTCTTTTTCAATCACGCCGAACTTGCTTCGGATCGGATCGACCTTCTCTTCCTGACGGCGGAGCACAAAGGAAAAGATCTCATGCAGACGGTCAAGACTGACTCCCTCGAGAAGTTCGGCCGTGTCAACCGGCGGACGAAAAGACTTTATTTCCTGCGGAATATCACAGGACCGGCTTACCAGTTCACCTGTATCTTCCATACGCTCACGCAGCAGTCCGGCCTTTGCTTTATACTCTTTATAAGCAATGAGCTGCTGTACCAGTTCTTCACGGGGATCTTCCTCCTCTTCTTCTACGGAAGAATCTGACGGAAGAAGCATACGGCACTTAATGTCGATGAGGGTTGCCGCCATCAGCATAAATTCACTGGTCAGTTCCAAGTCTTCATGTTCCAGACGACGTACATATTCCAGATACTGTTCGGTAACTTCCACGATCGGAATGTCGTAAATATCGATTTTATTCTTTTCGATCAGGTGAAGCAGAAGATCCAGCGGACCTTCAAAAACCTGCAGCTTTACATCAAGCGACAAACTGTCTCCTCTCGTATTTCACATTAAAGCATACTGAAATGCCGGGTAATTCCTGCTTTTGATCCTGTTTGTCAGGCTTCCTCACATTCATTTTCATCGTTATTGAAAAACAGCCGGATACCTTCAGGCGGTGATTGTGACTGCTACGATCTCCCTGGGATTGCAAATGCGAAGAGGAATGTCATGTTCTCCGCAGCCGGAACTGATAATAGCATGTTTTCCGTCTTTTTGGAAGTATCCGTAAACATCCCTGGGAAAAGGACGCATCTCCGCACTGACCAGACCGGAATGTTTTCCGAAGCGCAGGATACCGCCGTGATAGTGTCCGCAGAGGGTCAGGTCAGACCCCCATTCAAAGGCGGCAGGAATCGTCTTCGGATGGTGTGAAAGCAGTATCGTCGGGATGTCCGTGCGAGGCCCTCCAAATGCTCTGTTCAGGAGAGAAGGACGCATAGGGCGTGTAAAAATACGGCTGTACAGATGAACAGGCAGATT
>JABUSX010000034.1 GCA_021442545.1 Eubacterium sp.
GTACCAAAATAAATAAAGATCTTTCCGGCGCGCATGCGGGTTTGAATGACAGCATCATTTCACCGGCATACACAGGATTCGAATGCCGGTTCCGTCTTCCGGGGTGCTGAGAGATGCCGGAATGGTCTTATTACCGAAATAAACAGGAGGAACCCCCTGCATGCCGTTAGAGTTTCACGAAGCAGACATTTCAGATTACGACCGGATCCAGCCTTTTTTTGACCTCTATGGCGGGAATTCCACCCAGCATTCTTTTGTGAATCTGTTTTCACTGAGTGAAAAATACGATCCGGAGTTCTGCATAAAAGACGAGGTCCTTTACATACACAGAAGGGGGCTTTCTTCGGATCAGATAAGAGCATATCTTTTTCCCCTGGGTGCGGACGCGGGCAGAGAGGCCGTGGAAGCGGTTCTGGAGGACGCCCATAGTTACGGGGCGAAGGTCTGTTTTAAAACCATCACGGAAGATAAATACAATTTCCTGAAAGAAAACTTTGCCGATGTCTTCACCTTCCGGGAAGACCGGGATCTTGCGGAGTACATCCATCTGACATCCAATCTTGCTGATTTTCCTGGGAAAAAGCTCCGCAACCGGAGGGCGCAGGCAAATAAGTTTCACGATTTGTACGGAGAGCGTTTAACGGAAGAGACCCTGGAGAAAAAAGACACGGACGAGGCACTGGCCTTTGCGGAAAAATGGTACGTCGAGAACAAGGACGCGCATAATGCCCAGTCGCTGGAGACGGAGCTTCGTGCCATGAAAAAGATGTTTGCGTATTTCGATGAGCTGAAGCTTTCCGGCATCGTCATGCGGATCGACGGCGAGATGCAGGGCTTTTCCTGCGGCGCACCGATCAGCCCGGAGTGCTACGACCAGATCATCGAAAAGGGAAGCCGGGATTTTCAGTATATCTACAGCGCCGTCTGCCGTGACAGTGCGAGGATGTGCGCGTCGGATTACCGGTACATTAACCGGGAAGAGGCTATCGGATCGGCGGGCCTGCGGAAAGCCAAGCTTGAGTATTACCCGGATATACTTCTTGCGAAGTATGTGGCTGAGGAGATCTGAGTTGACAAGTGCGGCGGACATATGGCCG
>JABUSX010000393.1 GCA_021442545.1 Eubacterium sp.
TCTTTAATGATCGCGCCTTCGGGATCGACCATCTTGAGCTTGCCGGCGCATTCCTCAAGCGGAACGAGTTTTGTGTTTCTGGCAACGAGTCCGACCATGACACCGAACTGCTTGTCCAGGATCGCCTGTGCGGCTGCAGCTCCGAGCCTTGTGCAAAGAACTCTGTCATAAGGAACAGGTGAGCCGCCCCTCTGTGTATGACCCGGAACGGTCACGCGTACTTCGGTTCCGGTTCTCTCCTCGATCTGAGCAGCAATTTCGTAGGAAACGGAGGGATACTGCCTTTCACTGAGTCTTTTCCTGTAATCCTTCTTTTTGAGTGCTGCATCTTCCTTTGAGATCGCACCCTCTGCCACGGCGAGGATCGTGAAGCCTTTGCCCTGTTCGCCTCTTTTCTGGATCGCTGCAATAACCTTATCGATATCATAGGGGATCTCCGGAATGAGGATGATGTCTGCACCTCCGGCAATACCGGCATTTAAGGTCAGCCATCCGACTTTGTGTCCCATTACCTCAACGATGAAGACGCGGTTGTGGGATGCTGCGGTCGTATGAATGCAGTCGATCGCGTTGACGGCAATGTCGATGGCACTCTGGAAACCGAAGGTCACGTCCGTTCCGTAGATATCGTTGTCGATCGTCTTCGGAAGGTGGATCACGTTCAGTCCTTCCTCACGAAGGAGGTTTGCGGTCTTCTGCGTTCCGTTTCCGCCGAGAATGACGATGCAGTCCAGCCGAAGCTTGTGGTAGGTCTGCTTCATGGCCTCGACCTTATCCAGTCCGTTTTCATCCGGAACACGCATGAGCTTGAACGGCTGACGGGACGTTCCCAGGATGGTTCCGCCCTTTGTAAGGATACCGGAAAAGTCTCTTGATGTAAGAAGATGATAATTTCCGTAGATCAGACCCTTGTAGCCGTTTTCAAAGCCATAGACTTCGATATCCTTTACGGTGGACGTAAGACCCTTCACGACGCCCCTCATCGCAGCATTCAGTGCCTGGCAGTCACCGCCGCTCGTAAGCAAACCGATTCTTAACATAGACAAACCCTCCTCCTTATAATCTGTGTGCAAAATTTCCGTGT
>JABUSX010000131.1 GCA_021442545.1 Eubacterium sp.
TACGTGACCCAGGCAACCTTTTCATGCTGTTTCAGATATTCTGCGACCCGCTTCCCGTTTTCACAATGCTGGCGCATACGGACGGCAAGGGATTCCAGCCCGAGGTTCAGCAGATAGGCATTCATCGGAGACTGGATCGAGCCGAAGTCACGCATGAGCTGCGCAGTTGCCTTTGTGATAAAAGCACCTCCAAGTCCGAACTGCTTCGTATAAATGATGCCGTGGTAGGAATCATCCGGTGTCGTCAGTCCGGGATACTTATCGGAATGCGCATCCCAGTCGAACTTTCCGGAATCGATGATCGCACCGCCGACACCCGCATCATGACCGTCCATGTATTTTGTGGTGGAATGCGTCACGATATCCGCACCCCATTCGAAGGGTCTGCAGTTGATCGGTGTCGGGAATGTATTGTCGATGATCAGCGGCACACCGTGCTCATGGGCGACCTTTGCGAATTTTTCGATATCCAGAACGTTCAGTGCAGGATTTGCGATCGTTTCGCCGAACAGAGCCTTCGTATTCGGACGGAAGGCGGCACTCAGTTCTTCTTCGGAACAATCCGGATCCACAAAGGTGAATTCGATCCCCATTCTCCGCATTGTCACATTGAACAGATTGAAGGTTCCTCCGTAAATCGCGGAAGATGCCACAATATGGTCTCCGCAGGATGCAATATTGAAGATGGCAAAGAAATTCGCCGCCTGACCGGACGAAGTCAGCATACCGGCTGTTCCGCCCTCCAGCTCACAGATCTTGGCGGCAACAAGGTCATTCGTCGGATTCTGAAGACGTGTATAAAAATAACCGCTCACCTCAAGGTCAAACAGTTTCATCATATCTTCACTGGTATCATATTTAAAAGTCGTGCTCTGAATGATCGGGATCATTCTGGATTCACCGTTCTTTGGTGTATATCCGCCTTCAATACACTTTGTCTCTGTACGCATTTTTGTCCTCCTGCTCTGTGTTTCTTTATATTTTCTGTTCCGTTTTTCTTTATACGGAAACTTTTCCTGAATTTTCCGTCTGCTCTCCGCCTCTATCCGCCGGCCAGCGGTTTGCCCATGATCTGCATATA
>JABUSX010000335.1 GCA_021442545.1 Eubacterium sp.
GGGTCCGGAGAAGAATCGGCCGATTCCGTACCGGAGATTACGCCTGAAGCGTCACCGGAAATGACGCCGATGCCGGAGGAAACGCCGGCACCAACGGAAACACCGGTACCGGCGGATACGACATCAACGGATGAAACGGTTCCGACAGAAACGCCGGTTCCTTCCGAAGAACCGGAAAAGGATAAGGAAAAAGAGGATTCCTCCGGAGAAGATAAAAAAGACTCGAAAAAAGACAGGGATAAAAAGAAAAAAGATAAGAATAAGGGAGAAAACGAAGAAGAAGAGGAAGAGGAAGACGACGATCACGGCGCAGCCGATATCGCAAGGTGGCTGAGTCATCCTTCTTCCGCAAAATACAGAACCATGGCGGATATCCTTTCGTCTTTCCGGGAGATCGAACGGAATATTCTTTTTGCAAAAGAGAAATTCCCGATTCTTGAGGAAGCAAGAGAGGATGCCCGCGAAGTCGGAAAAGTGAAAAAAGGAACGGTGCTTTTCCTGATCAGGGATGCGGATACGGACGGCTGGCTTTATGTCGAATCCGGTAATGTCCGCGGCTTTATAAAATCCGATAATGTATACAGGGACGGTCCGGCGGAAAAGATCGCTGTGAAAGTTCTGGAGAGAAGAGGTCTGAGCAGCAATAATGCGGTCTCCGAAAAATCAGTATCCGCTGAAGCCTGAGATGAAACAGGTGCTTCTTCAGGGGTGAAAAGCAGCGGTCCGGACAGCAGAAGTGTCACTTTGAAAAATGAAACATCCGCTGAAACCGGGAATGAAAAGAACGCAGTTCGTGTGTCTCCGGATGGAGCAGACAGCGCATTTGAGCTGATCAACGGCTTTGACTGGTCGGATTATGAAGCGGAAACGGTTGTGAAACCTTCCGAAAATGCGGCCTTCCGCTGGTTCGAGGCAACCACAAAGACGGATCAGATCGATGAGATGGATGAGCTCTCGGAAAAGGGCTGCGGCGTGATCGAAGTTTCCGATGAGCACGCAGTCGTCGTCGTTCCGAGTGTGTCCGTCGGGGGGATGTATGTCTACGAGCGCTGGGATACGGCCTGGGCGGGCGGTAC
>JABUSX010000392.1 GCA_021442545.1 Eubacterium sp.
TTCCTCTGTGATGTGGCGGATCTGGTCGAAAAGAGACTGACGACGGACATCATCGATATATCCAACCAGTCCAGTAAGGAAGGCATTCGGATCGTTCTCGAGCTCAAGCGTGGTGCAGATGCCGAAAAACTGAAGCATCTGCTGTATAAGAAGACCCGTCTGGAAGATACCTTCGGCGTGAATATGCTGGCGGTTGCAGCCGGGCGGCCCGAAACCCTCGGACTCCGCGGGATCCTGGAACATTTCGTGGACTTCCAGTTCGAGATCACGACGAAGCGCTACCAGACTCTCCTCGCACGGGATCTGGAGAAGAAAGAAGTGCAGGAAGGACTGATCTGGGCCGTGGATATCATCGATCTCATCATCGAGATCCTGCGCGGCAGCAAAAACCAGAAGCAGGTAAAAGACTGTCTGACGATGGGTATCACGGACGGAATCCGGTTCCGCCGTTCTTCCAGCAAAGAAGAAGCGGAAAAGCTGGCATTCACGCAGCGTCAGGCACAGGCGATCCTGGATATGCGGCTTTCCAAACTGATCGGTCTGGAACTGAAAGCCCTGCAGAAGGAATTTGACGAGACCGTGAAACGGATCCGTTCCTATGAGGAGATCCTGAACGACTATTCGGTCATGGCCGGGGTGATCACGGATGATCTGGAAGCCATCGCGGCAGAATTCGGGCGCCCGAGGAGGACTACGATCGAAGAGGCGGAAGAGGTGCTCTTTGAAGAACCGGAAGAGGAGGAGACCGAACTGGTCTTCCTGATGGACCGTTTCGGCTACGTGCGGACCTTCGATCTTCCGACCTACGAACGCAACAAAGAAGCATCCGATTCCGGAAACCGGTTCGTCTTCCGCTGCATGAGCACGGATAAGATCTGTCTCTTTACGGATACCGGAAATATGCATACGATAAGGGTAAAGAATATTCCGCTTCGGAAATTCCGCGAGAAGGGCATACCGGCAGACAATCTCTGCAACTATTCCACGGATACGGAACAGGTCGTTTTTGCGGCTCCTCTTGCCGAAGTAAGGATCAACGAGCTGCTGTTTGTGTCATCCCGCGGCATGGTCAAGAC
>JABUSX010000151.1 GCA_021442545.1 Eubacterium sp.
ACGAAGAACCGTATGTGCCAGCGGATTGCCGCTGGTCTCGTATTCGGCCTTCCGGTAGATGAAGGTGTGAGGCGTCTGTGCAGCGATCACGGCGTTCAGCATGACGGAAAAATCACCGCTTGTCGGATTCTTCATGCCGGCCGGAATATCCAGCCCGGAGACCGTCAGGCGATGCTGCTGGTCTTCCACCGAACGGGCACCGATCGCAACATAGGAAAGGAAGTCGCTTACATAGGACCAGTTCGACGGATAGAGCATTTCGTCAGCGGCTGTCAGACCGGACACCTCGATCGCATGGATGTGCATGCGGCGCATGGCAATCAGACCGGCGATCAGATCCGGTTTTCCTTCCGGATCGGGCTGGTGGACGATTCCCTTGTAGCCGAGCCCTGTTGTGCGAGGCTTGTTGGTATAGATCCGCGGCACCAGAAGAAGATGATCCTTTACTTCTTCCTGAATCCGGGCCAGCCGCTCCACGTATTCCAGAACGGAATCTTCGTGGTCGGCCGAGCACGGACCGATGATCAGAAGAAAACGGTCGTCCTCACCCGTAAAGATTTTGCGGATCTGGTTATCACGGTCTTCCTTTACGGCTTTTACTGCTGCAGATACGGGAGCGATCTCCTGCAGTTCCTCCGGAGAGGGAATATCCTGAATGTATTTGAAACTCATATATCTGACCTTTCGGGTGGCTTTTTCATCAGTATGTTACGAAGGGCAAAAAACATCGGCAGTAACATGGTTATGAAGCAATGACCATATTACTGCCGTTCGTTTCTTTAGCCTGCTTAGAACAGAGCGTTCAGAACAGATTGTTTAGAACAGAGGTGCAAACAGGCGGATTATTGAGATGAAGAAAAGCGGAATGGCACGATGTTCCAGATCGCCTGAGGTCATCAGCTTGCACTTTGACTGTGTCTCCAGGAAATCTTTCTTCAGATCCTGCAGAACAGATGTATTCCAGAAGATACTGTTGTTTTCAAAGTGCAGGTAGAGACTGCGGTAGTCCAGATTGACTGTACCGATCGTGCAGAGCTCATCATCATACAGGGATGCTTTCGCATGAA
>JABUSX010000310.1 GCA_021442545.1 Eubacterium sp.
AGAAATACCGGTTTCGGGAGAAGGGCAGTTTATTCTGAATCATATGGCATTTCATGTGCGGATCTCAGATGCGGAAGGAATGGACTTTGACTATACAGGGATTCCTGTAAAAACATATACGAAATGGCTCGATTGTGATAAAATGAAACGGAATATTGTTCTGCGGACCCGGCGTGCCGGAGATTACCTTGTGATCAACGGACAGGGAGGCCGGAAAAAGCTGAAAGCGTTTCTGATCGACGAAAAGGTGCCGGCGGAGATGCGGGACAGGATCGTGGTTCTGGCGTCCGGAAGCGAAGTGTACTGGGTCGTCGGATACCGGATCAGCGAGAGCGTGAAGGTGAGTGCGGAGACCCGTCATATCATGGAGATCCGGGCGGAAGCCTTCTAGTTCTGCCACAGACAATGTTTCACGGATGGTGTTTCACGAAAAGACCGTCCAGAATTTGTTTCACACAGGAAGTTTCACAGAGGGAACTTCATGGAAAAAGTTTCAAAGAAAGAGGGAGATCGTGAAGGAATCGGTACAGGTCTTATTCAGCGAAGAGGAAGTGGCGGCACGGATCGCTGAACTGGGAAAACAGATCAGCGAGGAATATGCGGGCCGGCAGGTGCATATGATCTGCATTCTGAAGGGCAGTGTTTTCTTCCAGTGTGAGCTGGCAAAGCGGATCACGGTTCCGGTCACGATGGATTTCATGTCGCTTTCCAGTTATGGCAGCGGAACGGTTTCCAGCGGCAGAGTAAAGATCATCAAGGACCTGGATGACAGCATCGAGGGCAAGGATGTTCTGATTATAGAAGACATCATCGATACCGGCCACACGCTGAGCCATCTTCTGAAAACACTGGCGCACCGGAATCCGGCATCGATCCGGCTGTGTACGCTTCTGGACAAGCCCGACCGCCGGGTCGTGGATGATGTGCAGGTCGACTATGTCGGATTTGTGGTACCGGATGTTTTTGTAGTGGGATACGGACTGGATTACGATCAGAAGTACAGGAATCTTCCTTATGTCGGGGAACTTTCTTTTTCCGGGTGATCCATTTTGATAAAAAA
>JABUSX010000036.1 GCA_021442545.1 Eubacterium sp.
GAGTACCAGGGAAATTACAGACTGGTATTTGAAAGCGGCGTCTTTACCATCAAAAAACGGCCGGTTGTTCTCCGCTGGAGCAAGGACGATTTCACCTATGACGGAAATATAAAGACCATTTCTGCGAAGGTTGTCAATGCCGTTACCAGAGAAGCTGAAGAATCGGAACAGAATCACGGGTTAATGGCACAGGCGGAAGAACTTGACGAAGTTTATGTAGAAGACTACGCAAATAATGCCAAGACCGACGCCGGAGAGTATGTTGCCGAGGCGCTCACTCTGGGCGGTAAAGATGCGGATAACTACACCCTTAAAGACGCGAAGCATCCGTGGCGGATCCGGAAAGCCGCAGCGGTGATTTCAGCAGAAGATGAGACCGTAATCTATGACGGAAACGTACACAGACTGACCGGTGTTCTTGAACAAGGTGTCGGAACGGTATCTTCCAGAGGCAACGGCAAAACGAATGCCGGTGTATACACGGTGGTCTTCACTGTGCCTGAAACGAAGAATTACACTTCCGCTGAACTGCCGGCAACGCTGAGGATCCTGCCGAAATCTGCAGAAGATCCGGCAGATCCTATGACGGAGATCCCGGATATGGAGATTTCTTCGCCGGAGGATGAAACCTACAACAGCACGTCCTTTACGCCGGTGCTTACCGTGGCTGACCGGGTCATGAATAACGGAAAGCAGCTGGTCCGCGGAAGGGATTATGAGCTTTATTATCGAAACAATGTAGATGCAGGCACGGCCGAAGTGATCGTGGGCTTCATGGGCAACTATACAGGAAATGTTGCAAAGACCTTTGAAATCCGGCCGGCCCCCGTTACGCTGAAGGTGAAGGATGCGTCAAGCAGGATCGGAGAACCTCTGGTAACACCGTCGTACAGGATTGTATCCGGCAGAATGTACGGAAACGACCTTCCGGGCGAACTTGTATACAGAACGGGAAAGATGACCGTTCCCGGCAAGTACCCGATTACGGCAAAATTAGCGGACGGTGTCGGAAATACAAACTATAAGATCACGATCCGGCCGGGTGTGTATACGCT
>JABUSX010000224.1 GCA_021442545.1 Eubacterium sp.
TCTGTTTGAGCGAATGAGGATGTGTACCGGTTTGAAAGGTTGGTTCGAAGGTCGGATGTGCGGCTGTTGATTTTGAAAAGATATCCGTTATTTACAGAGGCTGTTTTTACAGAGGGATTTTTTCATATTTTTACAGTAATACAGGGTTGCTGAAAGGGAGTGCTGATAATGGAACAGGTTTTTCGGGAACAGAAAATAAAATCACTGAATGAACTGATGGATGGAGTTTCTTTTTCGCTGCTGCAGGGTTCTGCAGATGCGGAGATCCGTGGTGTTGCCTATGATTCGAGAAAGGTCGAACCGGGATGGCTCTTTGTCTGCATGCGGGGCATGCTGGTGGACGGGCATCGTTTTGCGGCTTCGGCGGCGGAAAAGGGAGCGGCTGCTTTGATCGTGGAGGAACCGGTGGATGTTCCGGAGGGCGTTGCGGTTCTGCAGGTTGAGAATGCGCGTCTTGCGCTGGCTCTTGTTTCGGCGAACTGGTTCGATCATCCGGCGGATAAGCTGAAGACGATCGGGATCACGGGCACGAAGGGAAAGACGACGACGGCCTATATGGTGCAGTCGATTCTGGAAGCCGCGGGCCATAAGACGGGTCTGATCGGGACGATCGAAACGATTACGGGCAATCGGCGGATCAAGTCGGAGAACACGACGCCGGAGTCTTATCTTGTGCAGGAATATTTTGCAGAAATGGTCGAATCCGGCTGCGACTGTGTCGTGATGGAGGTTTCGTCACAGGCTCTGATGATGGACCGGGTTGCGGGTATTCTGTTTGATTTCGGAATCTTTACGAATATTGAAGCGGATCATATCGGTCCGAACGAACATGCGAGTTTTTCGGAATATCTGGAGTGCAAGAAGAAGATGCTGCAGATCTGCAGGGTGGGCATCGTGAACTGTGATGACAAACGGTTTGATCGGATCGTCGAGGGCTGCACGTGCACTCTTGAGACTTTCGGATATTCGGAAAATGCCACGCTTCGTGCCAGGAATGCGATGATGCTGATGAAACCGGGCTATCTGGG
>JABUSX010000160.1 GCA_021442545.1 Eubacterium sp.
GTTCGAAGTTCTGAAATCCGTTCGAAGTTCTGAAATCCGTTCGAAGTTCTTAAATCCATTCAAAGACTTCGAGATCTGTCAAAGATCCTGTTTGAATTTCAGTTTAGACCCGCAAAACAGGAAAGTCAAGGAAATTTTAGCACTCGTTAAGTACGAGTGCTGATTATTTATGTGGTTCGTCTGACATGCCGGAACCGTGTCTGCACAGTCGGACCGTTGGCGGACGGATACAGGCTGAAAACATGCAGGCCCATTCCTTTTTCATATGAAACTTTCTGAGTAATACGATTACAGACAGCTTTACGGGTTTTTCATAAGATGCTATCATACAAGGCAGCGCAAAACGGATTGTGAAATTCATGTGAGGAGGCAGTTTAATAGAATGGAAAATCCGGATACCAGAGAAATCATTTCACGGAATTTTATTGAGCAGGAGATCGATAAGGATCTGCGGGACGGCGTTTACACAGAAGTATGCACGCGTTTCCCGCCGGAACCGAACGGCTACCTGCATATCGGCCACGCCAAATCGATCCTTTTGAATTACGGGCTGGCAAAGCAATATCACGGAATCTTTCATCTTCGTTACGATGATACGAATCCGACGAAGGAAAAGGCGGAATTTGTAGAGGCGATCGAACGGGATGTTTCATGGCTCGGAGCCGATTTTACGGGACAGATCTATCATGCATCCAATTATTTTGAACAGATGTATGAAGCAGCCGTGACTCTGATCAGAAAAGGAAAAGCCTTTGTCTGCGACCTGACGGCAGAAGAGATCCGGGCTTTTCGCGGAACACTGACAGAACCCGGGAAAGAAAGCCCTTACCGGGACCGCAGCATCGAGGAAAACCTGGACCTCTTTGAACGGATGAAAAACGGTGAATTTCCGGACGGAAGCAAGGTTCTCCGCGCGAAGATCGATATGGCGGCGTCCAACATCAATATGCGTGATCCGGTTCTCTACCGCGTAGCACATCTGACCCATCAGAATACGGGTGACGCATGGTGCATCTACCCGATGTA
>JABUSX010000293.1 GCA_021442545.1 Eubacterium sp.
TCATCTTCAAGGCTCACGCTGCAGCTTCCTTCAATGAAATATTCCCGGTACCACAGCAGAAACATATACACCGTCCAGATATGCCGTGCATAATCTTCTTTGCCGGCCTTATGCGCATCCAGGAGCTTCACCAGTTCTTCCGTATGGAAAAACCGTTCTGCTTCCGGGCTTGTAAAAGCCTTCTTCACGATATCATAATACTTCTCCTGACGGAGCCAGATCCGGATCGGAACAGGAAATCCGAGTTTCTTTTTTTCAGCCTGCTCTTCCGAAAGATACCGGCGTGCCGCCTCACGGAAGCATACCTTTGTATTCTGCTCCGTTACCTTTTCATACAGCGGAATCTTCTTTGCACACTCATAGACACCGCGGTCCAGGAAGGGTACCCGGCTTTCCAGCGAGTGCGCCATGCTCATCTTATCCGCCTTCAGGAGGATATCCCCGATCAGCCAGAAATTCAGGTCAATATACTGCATCTTCTCGGTATCCTTCAGATGAGATACCTTTTTATAAAACGGCTTTGTCAGCGACTGAGGAGTAAATCCCGGTGTCTTATACCGCAGGACCTTCTCTCTCTGCTCCATCGTGAACACATTTGCATTTCCGATAAACCGCTCTTCCACGCTTTTGGATCCGCGCAGCAGGAAGCCTTTTCCCTTCGGATGTCCGGGCAGATTCTTTACAACGCCGGCCGCCGCCTTTCGAAGACCCGCCGGAAGCTTCTCGTATCTTTCCAGCGACATCGGCTCATGATAGATCACATAGCCGCCGAACAGCTCGTCTGAACCTTCTCCCGAAAGAATGACCTTGACTTCCTTAGCCGCCTCCCGGTCCACAAAATACAAGGCCGAAGCCGAAGCATCAGCAAGCGGTTCATCCATAAAATACTGAATACGGGAAAGAGCATCCCAGTATTCTTCCGTGGAGATCACCTTGCTTTTGTTTTTGATTCCGAGACGCTTCGAAAGCTTTTCGGCATAGGGGATCTCATTATAGGTCTCGTAATCGAAACCGACCGT
>JABUSX010000302.1 GCA_021442545.1 Eubacterium sp.
TAGCAGTCCCGGATCGTCTTTACGATAATGCGTACCGCAAAAAGATCATAGATCTGATCGAGGGTCCTTCCCTGGTTGACCATCTTACGGTAGATGCTGAACAGATGTTTCGCTCTTCCGTAAACTTCCGCTTCTATTCCGGACTGGTCGATATTTGCCCTGACATCCGAAACGATCCGGTCGATGAGTGCTTCCCTCTCCGCTTTTTTCTCGTTCAGCTGGTGGACGATTTCATAGTATTTTTCGGGTTCAAGGTATTTCAGCGAAAGATCGTCCAGTTCGTTCTTGATTTTTGAAAGACCAAGACGCTGGGCGATCGGCGAATAAATATCAATCGTTTCTCTTGCCTTTTCCAGCTGCTTTTCCCGCCTCATATACTGAAGCGTACGCATATTGTGCAGACGGTCGGCAAGCTTGACCAGGATCACGCGTATATCCTTGGACATGGCCAGAAACATCTTGCGCAGATTCTCGGCCTGTTCCTCGATCTTGTCGCGTGTGTAATTGAGTCTCGTCAGTTTCGTAACACCGTTGACGATACCGGTGACTTCATCCCCGAATTCGTGTGCCATCTCTTCGGGTTTCATGTCTGTGTCCTCAAGAACATCATGCAAAAGAGCCGCTTCGATCGTTTCTTTATCCAGCTCCAGATCGGCCAGGATGATGGCCACTCTGAGCGGGTGAATGATGAACGGCTCCCCGGTCAGCCTTAACTGACTGCCATGCGCATGCATGGCAGTCTGATAAGCTTTTCGGATCAGAGACAGATCCGTGGAAGGATGATAGGCCTCCACACTTTCCCTGAGCTGTGCATACAGCTCATCCGGCGCAGGGGACGTATCCGCCTTTTTCAGACTGTCGTCCGGATTCTGTATTCCTTTTGTTTCAAGAACACAATTATTTTCCTTCATAGGTGACGGCAGAATATACATCATACTTTTTCAGCCGGTCTCTGCCATTCAGTCCGGCAAGTTCCATGACAAAAAGCATCTTCACGATTTCGCCGCCAAG